>NZ_JBKQBJ020000018.1:0-134244 GCF_046825355.2 Flavobacterium sp. C3NV
TAGTTGCTAATTTAGATTCAGCAGGATCAGTGGTGGGCGGAAATACATCTCAAACCCTTATCAATGTTTTTGATAATGATACCAAAAACGGAACAAAACTAAATCCATCGGATGTAAAACTGACTCCGGGAACAGATCCAAAAGGATACCTGACAATCGATGCTAACGGAAACGCAGTTTTAGGGGCGAATGCACCAGCAGGAAATTACGAATTAACGTATGAAATCTGCGAAGTTTTAAACCCAGGAAATTGCAGTTCAAATAAGATAGAAGTTACGGTAAAACCAGCAGCTTTACAAGCAAATAACGATAATGCAGGAACTGTAGATAGTAGTAAAGGACAAAGCTCAACAACAAGTATATTTGATAATGATACCTTAAACGGATCAAAGGTTAATCCTGCAGATCTTATTTTAACAACTGTTGTTCCAAATCCTAATTTGATTTTAAAAGCAGATGGTACTATCGAAGTAAAACCGGGAACGGCAACAGGAACTTATGAATTAACATATCAAATTTGTGAAGCTTTAAATCCAACTACTAATTGTAGTCAGGCAATTGCGAAAATTTCAGTAGTGAATAATCCGCCAATAACACCATTAATACAAATCATTGCTAATAATGATGGTGTAGTAAATGTTGACGGAATAAATGGCGCTCTTGAGTTTATCAATGTTTTAGATAATGATTTAATAAAAGGTTTACCGGTAAATCCTTTAGAGATTATACTTTCAAATACACCAAATCCATATTTTGAATTCAATTCAGATGGAACTGTAAGTGTGAAACCAAATACACCTGGCGGAAGTTATTCATTAACATATCAGGTTTGCGAAAAATCGAATCCAACCAATTGTGCTTCGGCAATATTGAGCATTTTTGTAGAAGTTCCTTCTATTGCAATCATAAAAACAGCAGTATTTAATGATGAAAACGGTAGCGGATTTGCTAATGCAGGAGAAACAATTACTTATAAATTTAAAGTAACCAATACCGGTAATGTTCCATTAACGGGGGTTATGATCTCAGATCCATTGCCGGGTGTAGTGGTTTCAGGACAAGCGATTAATTTAAATGTAAACGAATCCGACGAACATAATTTTACGGCTACTTACAAAATTACACAAAGCGATATCAATAAAGGAAGTGTAAGCAATCAGGCAAGTGTTCAGGCACGAAGTGCAAAAGGAGTTGTTGTTGATGATTTGTCAGATGATGAAAACGAAACGGGAGACAAACCTACAGTATTAGGCTTAAATGGTTGCGTAATAAAAGTCTTTAACGCATTCTCTCCAAACGGAGATGATATAAATAGCAGATTTTATATTCGAGGTTTAGAGTGTTATCCTGACAATACCGTAGAAATTTATAATCGTTGGGGTGTTTTGGTGTATGATATCAATAATTACAACAATGACGACCGTGCTTTTAAAGGTTTCTCTGAAGGACGTACAACCGTAAAACAATCTGAAGGATTGCCAGTAGGAACCTATTTCTATATTCTGAAATACAAAGACAGCGGCTCGAATCCGCATGAGCTTTCAGGTTATTTATATATCAACAAGTAAAAAAATATAAGCGGCCTGATGATTATTCAGGTCGTTTTTAAAGCCTTTTTAAATGAAAAAGATAATTTTAATTTTCATGTTTTTCACGGTTGTGTGTTCAGCGCAGCAAGATTCTCAGTATACACAATACATGTACAATACTATTGCGATAAATCCCGCATATGCAGGTTCCCGCGGGGCGTTAAGTGTTTTCGGATTGTATCGTACACAATGGGTTGGGCTTGATGGAGCGCCTGAAACCAGTACTTTCTCTGTAAATACACCATTAAATAATAGTAATTTAGGATTAGGAGTTTCTTTAGTAAACGATAAAATTGGCCCAACTAACGAAAATACGTTATCAGCAGATTTGTCTTATACAGTTCCAACATCTGAAACCTATAAACTTTCCTTTGGTATAAAAGCCACAGCGAATCTTTTTAATTTAGATATGAATAAATTAGATCCTGAAACTCAGGGGGATCTTCAATTTCAAAATTTAGATAATAAAATTACACCTAATATAGGAGCAGGTGTTTATTGGCATTCAGATAAAGCATATGTAGGATTGTCTGTGCCTAATTTTATCGAAACCAAAAGATACGATAATGATGACACCGCAATTTTCAAAGATAAAATAAACTACTACTTCATGGCAGGTTATGTATTTAATTTAGATCGTTTAGAATATATAAAATTCAAGCCGGCGTTATTAACAAAAATGGTTCAGGGAGCACCTTTACAGGTTGATGTTTCAGGTAATTTTATGTTCAATGATAAATTTGTAGTGGGTCTTGCATACCGTTGGAGCGCATCAGTAAGTGCAATGGCAGGTTTTCAGGTAACAGACGGTTTGTATATAGGATACGGTTATGATCATGAAACTACCAATTTAAGAAAGTACAATTCAGGATCACATGAAATTTTCCTTCGTTTTGAGTTCTTTAATAATTATAATAAAATGATATCTCCAAGATTCTTCTAATTAAACACCTAACTATGAGAATTAAAAGTCTAAAACTGACCGTTTTATTTTTATGTTTTTTCTTCAAAATAAATGCGCAAGCACCCGTACCAACTTCCGAAGAAATAAAGTACTCCGCAGATAAAAATTATGAAGAGTACGCGTATGTCGATGCCATAAAAGGTTATGAAGAACTTATTTATAAAGGTACGACAGATGAAAAAATATTAAGACGATTAGGAAATTCATATTATTTTATTGGTGAACTAAGGGACGCCTTAAAGTGGTATGACCAATTGTTTAAAGTAAACAAAGTTCAGGAACCGGAGTACTTATACAGATATGCCCAATGTTTTAAGTCCGTTGGAAACTATCATAGAGCAGATGAAGTTTTAGCAAAATTTAATGAAAAAGCAACTTCAGAAAAAAGAGCAGATTTAATCAGAAACGATAAAAATTATTTAGAAGATATAAAATTTAATTCGGGGCGATTTGATATTGCTGATGCCGGAATGAATTCTTCTTATTCTGATTATGGAAGTGCTGTTTATGATAATAAACTCGTTTTTACTTCGGCTCGGGATACGGGAGGGGTTGCTAAAAATAATTTTAAATGGACCAATAAATCATTTTCCAGATTATACATCGTCGAATTAATGCCCGACGGTAATGTTAGCGAACCAAAAAAATTTAGAAGCAAAGAAAATGGAAAATATAATGAATCAACACCCATTTTTACAAAAGATGGCAGAACCATGTATTTTACCCGAAATAATTTTACAGACGGAAAAAGAGGAGCAAACGACAAACAGGTAACGCTGCTCAAATTATACAGCTCAGAATTAATAGATGGTAAATGGAAAAATATAAAAGAACTTCCTTTCAATAGTGATCAATACAGCACTGCACATCCTGCATTGAGTGTGGATGAAAAAACGTTGTATTTTGCTTCAGATATGCCGGGAACATTAGGGCAATCTGATTTGTATAAAGTAAGTATTAACGGAAATGGTACTTATGGAAGTCCAGTAAATTTAGGTCCTTCTATCAATACAGAGGGAAGAGAAACATTCCCATTTATTTCAGAAGAAAATGAACTTTATTTTGCTTCAGACGGACGTCCGGGTTTAGGGGGACTTGATGTTTTTGTTTCAAAAATTCAGGAAGATCAAACTTTTGATGAAGTTCAAAACGTTGGGGAACCTGTAAATAGTAAACAAGACGATTTTGCTTTTGTAATTGATAGTAAAAAAAGAAATGGATTTTTCTCTTCAAACAGAGTTACGGGCAACGGTTTAGATGATGTTTATCGATTTACTGAAACCAAAAGACTAATTTGCGAACAAGAGTTATCAGGTACTGTGACAGACTCAGAAACAAATGAAATTCTTTCTAATGTAACTTTAATTTTCTTTGATGAAACCAGACAAAATGCTCAGCAAGTTGTTACAGATGAAAGAGGAAACTATGTTTTCTCGAAGGTAAAATGTGGAAAAAAATATTTTATAAAGACATCAAAAACGGATTATGAAATAAAAGAAATTCCATTGTCGATTAAAAAAGAAAATGGAAAAACGATTTTACCAATTTCAATAGAAAAGAAATCGATTCCGTTAGTGGCGAAAACTATAATGATCAAAACAGTATCTGTTAAATCAGTAAAAATGAAACCTATTGCGGTTGGAACAGATTTAGCAAAAATACTTAATATCCCAATGAATTTTTTCGATTTAGGCAAAGCTACAATCAGAAAAACATCAGAACCTCAATTGCAGAAAATTGTAGATGTATTAAAACAATACCCAACATTAGCTTTAGATATTCGTTCGCATACAGATAGTCGACAATCAGATTCCAGTAATATGATTTTATCAGAGAAACGAGCGCAATCGACTAAAAACTGGTTAATTAGTAAAGGAATTGATGGTAATAGATTATCAGCAAAAGGATTTGGAGAAACACAATTAGTCAATAAATGTGCAGATGGTGTTAAATGTACAGAACAACAGCATCAACAAAACAGACGAAGCGAATTTATTATTACTAATTTGTAATTAATTCATAAAAAAATAAAAAAGGTCTTTTCTAACTTTAGAAAAGACCTTTTTTATTTAGAATAAATCTATAATTACCTGATAAACTGCGTTTTTCGCAAAATAGTATTAAAATTCATTCATTTTTTTAAAGTAAAATTTCTTTAATTTAAAATTTAACTTATTATGTTTAAAATGAATTGGTTAAGTTTTAAAAAATCGATTTCGTTGTTGTGTGTGTTCATTTTTTTCTAACTTTATAGATCTAAAATTTTTCAGATATGACTGTAAATCAAATACTAAACGCAAAAGGAAAAAATGTTTATTCGGTTCTTTCAACAACAACGGTTTATGAAGCCTTAAAAGTGATGGGAGAGAAAAACATAGGTGCCATTCTGATTATCGATGACACCGATTTAAAAGGAATATTGTCTGAAAGGGATTATGCTCGAAAAATTGTTTTGAAAGACAAGTCATCAAAAGAGACTTTTGTTCATGAAATTATGGAGAGCAACGTTTTTTCGGTTAAACTTTCAGATAATTTAGAAAATTGTATGGAATTAATGAGTACTAAAAGAATCCGCCATTTGCCCGTTTTGGAAGACGGAATTGTAGTAGGAATAATTTCTATTAGTGACGTTGTGAAAGCAATTATAGAAATTCAAAAAGATACTATAAACCACTTAAACTCTTATATTTCTCAGTAGTAGAAATTCAAAAAACAAGCTTTATTAAATAGTCCAAACAATAGTGGACTATTTTTTTGGTGTCTCTAAATGTTATTTTAAGAAAAGAAAACTTTAAAAATACGCCATTTTAAACCAAGACTTATATCTTTGTAAGCTAGAATAAAAGCTAAAAATAATGAACAAAGAGAGTAAAAGAAGAGAAGCGTTACTGTATCACTCAGAACCAACTCCAGGAAAAATTCAGGTAGTTCCAACAAAAAAATACGCAACCCAAAGAGACTTGTCTTTGGCTTATTCGCCAGGAGTTGCAGAACCATGTTTAGAAATTGCAGCAAACGTAGACGACGTTTACAAATATACAGCAAAAGGAAATTTAGTTGCCGTGATCTCAAACGGTACAGCTGTTTTAGGACTTGGGGATATTGGCCCGGAAGCTTCTAAACCAGTAATGGAAGGAAAAGGTTTGTTGTTTAAAATATTCTCTGATATTGATGTTTTTGATATTGAAATCGGAACAAAAGATATCGAAGAATTTATTCAGACCGTAAAAAATATTGCCCCAACTTTTGGAGGAATTAATCTTGAAGATATCAAAGCACCGGAATCTTTCGAAATCGAAAGAAGACTGGTAGAAGAATTGGATATTCCTGTAATGCACGATGATCAGCACGGTACGGCAATTATCTCTTCTGCAGCTTTGATCAATGCACTTGAGCTTGCAGGTAAAAAAGCAGAAGATGTAAAAGTGGTAGTTTCGGGCGCAGGTTCGGCAGCGATTGCTTGTACTGATTTATATGTTTTACTGGGCGTAAAAGTAGAGAACATTAAAATGTTTAATAGTAAAGGACTTTTAACAAAAGACAATCCTTCACTATCAGAATTGCAGTTAAAATATGCTGTAAACGGTCCTAAAGTTGAGTTGGCCGAAGCCGTAAAAGGTGCAGACGTTTTCATCGGATTATCATCAGGAGATATTCTGACGCCGGAAATGTTATTGACAATGAAAGACAGTCCGATTGTTTTTGCAATGGCAAATCCAAATCCGGAAATCGATTATAATTTAGCTACAGAAACTCGTAAAGATGTTATTATGGCTACAGGACGTTCAGACTTTCCTAACCAGGTAAATAACGTTTTAGGTTTTCCATATATCTTTAGAGGAGCTTTGGATGTCAGAGCTACTAAAATTAACGAAGCCATGAAAATGGCCGCTGTAAAAGCATTAGCAATATTAGCAAAAGAACCAGTTCCGGAGCAGGTAAATGTGGCTTATGGCGCAACAAAACTAGGTTTTGGAAGAGACTATATTATTCCTAAGCCATTTGATCCAAGATTGATTACTATTGTCGCACCTGCTGTTGCAAAAGCAGCGATGGAATCTGGAGTGGCGAAAAATCCTATTACAGACTGGGCAGCTTATGAAGATGTGCTTCGCGAACGTATGGGTAATGATAATAAAATGGTTCGTTTGATTACGAATCGTGCTAAAATGGATCCTAAGAGAATCGTTTTTGCAGAGGCAGATCAATTAAATGTTTTAAAAGCAGCTCAGATTGTTTATGAGGACGGAATTGGTTTTCCAATTTTATTAGGAAACAAAGAAGTGATCTTAGAACTTAAAGCTGAATTAGGTTTTGATGCTGAATTAGAGATCATTGACCCTAAAACAAACGAAGAAGAAGCAAGAAGAAACAGATTTGCAAATTCATACTGGACAACAAGAGAAAGAAGAGGTGTTTCACTACTTGACTCTCAGAAGTTCATGCGCGAAAGAAACTATTTTGCAGCAATGATGGTAAATGAAGGTGAAGCAGATGCTTTGGTAACGGGTCATACAAGAAGTTATCCAAGTGTTGTAAAACCAATGTTACAACTAATTGATAAAGCACAAGGAGCTTCTCTTGTTGCAACTGCAAATATGATGTTGACTTCTCGTGGGCCAATGTTTTTATCAGATACAGCCATTAATATCGATCCATCAGCAGAGGATTTAATTAATATCGCTATTATGACTGCAAAAACAGCTAAAATGTTTGGCGTAGAACCTGTTATTGCAATGGTTTCATTCTCAAACTTTGGTTCGTCTACAAGTCAGAGTGCTTCAAAAGTGAGAGAAGCAGTAGCCTATTTACATAAAAATCATCCCGATTTGATCGTTGATGGAGAAATTCAGGCAGATTTTGCTTTAAATCAGGAAATGCTTGCAGAGAAATTTCCTTTCTCTAAATTGGCGGGTAAAAAAGTAAATACCTTGATTTTTCCTAACTTAGAATCGGCTAATATTACTTATAAATTGCTAAAAGAGTTGTACAAAGTAAACTCAATTGGACCAATTATGATGGGAATGGGCAAGCCGGTTCACATTTTTCAATTAGGAGCAAGTGTCGAAGAGATGGTGAATATGGCAGCAATTGCGGTTATTGACGCTCAGGAAAAAGAAAATAAAAAAAATAAATTAGCGAAATAGTATAAATAATAAGGATCGAATAATATTGTCGTATTTTTATTGCATTTTTATTATATTTGACCCTAAGAAATTATACTATGATAGCACATTTACAAGGGAAGTTAGTTGAGAAAAATCCTACCGAAGTCGTAATCGATTGTGGAGGTGTTGGGTATCAGGTAAATATATCCTTACATACCTTTTCATTAATTCCTAATGTAGAAAATATAAAACTGTATACGCATCTTCAAATCAAAGAAGATGCGCATACTTTATTTGGTTTTGTAGAGAAATCAGAAAGAGAAATATTCAGAATGTTATTGTCTGTTTCGGGAATTGGAGCCAATATTGCAAGAACAATGTTATCTTCAATTGAGCCAAGACAAATTATTAACGCAATTGCCTCTGGAGATGTGGGTACAATACAGTCAATAAAAGGTATTGGAAACAAAACAGCACAAAGAGTTATCCTTGATTTAAAGGAAAAAGTGTTAAAGTTGTACGATTTAGATGAAGTTTCGGTAGTTCAAAACAATACAAATCGAGATGAAGCGTTATCTGCTTTGGAAGTTTTAGGTTTTGTTAGGAAAACTTCCGAAAAAGTAGTGGAGAAAATTGTAAAAGAAGATCCGGAAGCTACTGTAGAAACAATCATTAAGAAAGCGTTAAAAAGCCTTTAAACTCAATTTATATAAACGAATTGTATGCGTAAAATTTGTATTCTTTTACTGTTTTTGTCTTGCGGTAATGTTTTGCGTGCGCAAGTAAATCCAGCGGTTAAAGATACAACGAAAACTCAATTCTCTGTTGGGAAAGTAGAGCTGCAAGATCCGCCAAGCGTAATTTCTGCCTATAAATATGATCCTGTTACAGATCGTTATATTTATACCAACTCAGTTGATGGCTTTTCAATTAATTACCCAATTATATTAACTCCTCAAGAATACGAAAACTTAGTTCTTAAAGAATCCAGAAGAGAGTATTTCAGAAAAAAAGCAGATGCAATTGATGGCAAAAAAGCCGGAAGTGACGCTGCCAAAAAAGATTTATTACCCCGATATTATATTAATTCCAGTCTTTTCGAAAGTGTCTTTGGTAGTAATACAATCGATGTAAAGCCAACAGGATCAGTAGAAATGGACCTTGGTGTTCGATATACCAAACAAGATAACCCTTCTTTTTCTCCAAGAAACAGATCAAGCCTTACGTTCGATTTTGATCAGCGAATAAGTATGAGTTTAATGGGGAAAGTAGGAACCAGATTAGAGGTAAATGCCAACTATGATACCCAGTCTACATTTGCTTTTCAAAACCTTTTCAAACTGGCCTATACACCAGATGAAGATGATATTATCCAAAAAGTAGAAGTTGGTAACGTTAGTATGCCGCTAAATAGTACACTGATTCGTGGTGCTCAAAGTTTGTTTGGGGTTAAGGCTCAGCTGCAATTTGGTAAGACAACAGTAACAGGTGTTTTCTCAGAACAGAAGTCGCAAACAAAGAGTATAGTTGCAGAAGGTGGCGGAACAGTACAAAACTTTGATTTATATGCTTTAGATTACGATAATGACAGGCACTTTTTTTTATCACAATATTTTAGAAACAAATACGACGCTTCATTAGTTAAATATCCATTCATAGACAGCCGTGTTCAGATTACAAGAATAGAGGTTTGGGTGACCAATAAACAAAACAGAGTAAGCACCAACAACAATAACTTAAGAAATATTATAGCACTTCAGGATTTAGGTGAAGGGCAAATGACCGGTATTCCTGATAATGAAATTGTTGTAGTGACTCCTACAACGGGCTTTTTTAATAATCCTATAGATTCACCAACAGATAATAGAAATAACAAATACGATCCGGCGACAATTGGTCAGCCAGGAGCTTTTTTAAATTCGAATATTAGAGAAATTGTAACAGCAAAATCCGGATTCAATAACGCTAATACCAGCGAAGCTACAGATTATTCTGTACTTGAAAATGCCAGAAAGCTTACAACAAACGAATTTACCTTTAATGCACAATTAGGATATATCTCCTTACAACAGCGATTAGCAAATGATGAGATCCTTGCCGTAGCATTTGAGTATACTATAGGAGGCAAAGTGTATCAGGTAGGGGAATTTGGTAGTGATGGAGTTGATGGAACTGTAGTAACAGGAAACAACAACGCTAATCAGGCTATTATTACACAAAGTTTGGTTTTAAAAATGCTGAAAAGTAATTTGACAAATGTTCAAAATCCGGTTTGGAACCTGATGATGAAAAACGTGTATCAAATTCCTCAGGCTTACCAAATCAAGCAAGATGACTTTAGGTTAAACATCCTTTATACAGATCCTTCCCCTATAAATTATATAACACCGGTTCAGGGAAGTTCTTTTCCAACAAACCCAACAGCAGATAACAAAGTCGATCAAACGCCTTTATTAAATGTATTCAACTTAGATCGATTAAACTATAATAACGATCCGCAAACCGGTGGAGATGGTTTCTTCGATTATATACCAGGCGTAACAGTAGACGTACAAAACGGACGAATTATTTTTACCACCAAAGAGCCGTTTGGAGAACTTATATTTAAAAAATTGCAAAATTCAGGATCTGGCGAAAGTTATAATGATCCTACTACATACAACGCAAATCAACAGAAATACGTGTTTAGAAACATGTATAAAAACACACAGTCAGGAGCTTTACAGGATAGTGATAAAAATAAATTCCTTTTAAGAGGAAAATACAAATCATCAGGAAGCAATGGTATTCCAATTGGAGCATTCAACGTTCCTCAGGGTTCTGTTGTCGTAATGGCTGCCGGACGAAGACTGGTAGAAGGTATCGATTACAGTGTCGATTATCAATTAGGCCGTGTTCAGATATTAGATCCTTCGCTTCAGGCCTCGAATACACCAATTGAAGTTTCGTTAGAGAACAATTCAATTTTCGGACAACAAACCCGAAGATTTATGGGATTCAATATCGAACATAAAATTTCAGAAAATTTTGTTATTGGCGGAACCTTTTTAAAAATGACAGAAAAGCCATTCACTCAAAAATCGAGTTATGGTCAGGAATCTGTAAACAATACTATTTTTGGATTTAATGGAAATTATTCAACCGAAGTTCCTTTTTTAACCCGATTAGTAAATAAACTACCAAATATTGATACTGATGTTCCTTCGAATCTTTCGATAAGAGGAGAAGTTGCTTTTTTAAGACCTGATGCGCCAAAAGCAAGTGATTTTGAAGGTGAAGCAACAATATATGTTGATGATTTCGAAGGCTCGCAATCTACCATCGATATGCGTTCTGCTTATGCATGGAGTTTAGCTTCGACGCCATTTGTAAACTCTATAAACGACAATACCTTCAATGCAAGTTCAAACGCTTTAGATTACGGTTTTAAACGTGCAAAATTATCCTGGTACACCATTGATCCTATTTTTTATTCTTCAAAACCATCAGGTATCTCAAATGATGATTTGTCATTAAATACAACAAGAAGGGTTTATAGCAAAGAATTGTATCCAAATACAGATATTGCTCAGGGACAAATTCAGGTAATCAATACACTTGATTTAACCTATTATCCATCAGATAGAGGACCTTATAATAACAATCCAAATTTTGCTACAAGCCCTGCAAGTTCAAATTTTGGAGGTATTATGCGTGCCTTAAATTCGACCAATTTTGAGCAGGGAAATGTCGAGTATATTCAGTTTTGGGTTTTAGATCCGTATGTTGGAAATGCAGAAGCACCAGCCAGTAATTCAGGTAAAATTTATTTTAACTTAGGTGAAATTTCTGAAGACGTATTAAAAGACGGAAGAAAACAATATGAGAATGGTTTAGGACCAGGTCAGATAATGGTAAATCCGAGACCGCTTTGGGGAGATGTTCCGGCATCACAATCATTAATTTATGCGTTTGATACCAATGCTGAAAATCGTAGAAATCAGGATGTAGGTTTAGATGGTTTGCCAAGTTCAAGAGAGGGTGAGGTTTATAATAATTATGCAGGAGAAGCGGATCCGGCGGCCGATGATTATACCTATTATTTAAATACTCAGGGAGGCGTTCTTGATCGTTATAAAAATTATAACGGAACTGAAGGTAACTCGGCAGTAAGTATTGATGATCCAAATAGAGGATCGACTACCTTACCGGATGTTGAGGATATTAACCGTGACAATACCATGAGCACGATTAATGCTTATTACGAATATAGTATCGATTTGAAGCCCGGAATGCAAGTAGGGCAAAATTATATTACAGATATCCGTGATGTAAGTAATATCGAATTACCAAACGGTTCTACAACTACAGCAAGATGGATTCAGTTTAAAATTCCGGTTGCTCAGCCTCAAAATACAATTGGTAATATTACAGATTTCAGATCTGTGCGATTCATGCGTATGTTTATGACTGGTTTTAGCAGCCAGATGACCGTTCGTTTTGGAGCGTTAGATTTAGTAAGAGGAGAGTGGAGAAGATATACAGGATCACTAGACGCAAATGATACTGACCCAACAAATGATGGTACTGAGTTTGATGTTTCGGCAGTTAATATTCAGGAAAACAGCACAAAATGTCCTGTAAATTATGTGGTTCCTCCGGGAGTTCAGAGAGAGCAGTTATACAACAACAATACTATCATTAATCAAAACGAACAAGCACTGGCATTGCGTATTGGTGGAGCAGGTTTACAATATCAGGATTCGAGAGCAGTATTTAAAAATGTAAGTGTTGACATGCGTCAGTACAAAAAATTAAAAATGTTTTTACATGCTGAATCTTTACCAAACGAAAATACTTTGGAAGATGATGAAATGATTGGTTTCATTCGTTTTGGAAATGACTTTACGCAAAACTTTTATCAGGTCGAAATTCCATTAAAAGTAACCAGAACCGGAGGTTCTTGTGCTATTAATCCTGATCAGGTATGGCTTGAAGATAATAATATTGATTTGGCGCTTGACTTGTTGACCAAAATGAAAATTAAAGCCATGACTATTGATATCAATTCAGGGAAAAGAGATATTAATGGGATTTATTATCCTGATAATGACCCGGATGTTGCAGGCGGAGATGGAGATGGAAAGCTTACATTGGGTATAAAAGGAAATCCTAACTTTGGTTTGGTTCGAAATTTAATGGTCGGTGTAAAAAGTAAAACAGATCATAAAGGACTAAAAGGAGAAGTATGGTTTAATGAACTTCGTTTAGCTGATCTGGAAAACAAAGGAGGTATGGCTGCAATATTGAATATTGATACCAATATGGCCGACTTTGCAACAGTTTCTGCTACTGGTAAAAAGAGTACGATTGGTTTTGGATCTTTAGAACAAGGTGCAAACGAAAGAGATCGTGAAGATATTCAGCAATATAATATTGTGACCAATATCAATTTAGGGAAATTATTACCTCCAAAATGGGGAATAAACCTTCCGTTTAATTATGCTATTGGTGAAGAGGTAATTACGCCTGAATATGATCCGTTTAATCAGGATATAAAGCTGGATCAGTTATTAAGGGAAACTACTGATGCCGCAGAAAGAGAAAATATCAGAACCCGTGCAGTTGATTACACAAAACGCAGAAGTATCAATTTTATAGGAGTAAGAAAAGACAGAGCGCCGGAACAAAAACCGCATGTTTATGATGTTGAGAATTTTACCTTCTCGCAATCATACAATCAGGTAGAGCGTCATGATTATGAAGTAGAAAGTTATCTTGACGAGCAATCGAATACGGCTGTAAACTATGCCTATACTTTTCAGCCTAAAGAAGTAGTTCCTTTTAAGAAAACCAGCTTCATGAAAAAAAGCGAGTATTGGAAACTGTTAAGTGATTTTAATTTTAATTACCTTCCTTCTAATATTACTTTTAATACCAATATTTTAAGACAAAGTAACCGTCAGCAGTTTAGAGAAGTCGAAGTGCAGGGAATTGGTCTTGATCCGTTGTACAGAAGAAACTTTGCATTTAATTATCAATATGGGTTTGGTTATAATTTGACAAAATCATTAAAAATAAATTATACCGCTGCATCAAATAATATCGTACGAAACTTTTTGAATGATGATAATACCCCAAAAGAAGATTTTAATATTTGGGACGATTATCTGGATATTGGAACTCCAAATCAACACTTACAACAATTAGTGCTGAATTATGAAATTCCGATTAATAAAATTCCGGTTTTTAGTTTTGTAAAAGCATCTTATTCGTATACGGCCGATTATAACTGGCAGCGTTCGTCGACTGCATTTTCTGAATATGAAGAGCAAAATCCGGATGGATCATTCTCTACTTATAACTTAGGAAATACAATTCAAAATGCGAATTCAAATACGCTTACCACAACTTTAAGCATGAATACGTTGTATAAATATTTGGGTTTAACGCCAGGATCGAAATCAGCTGCAAAACCTAAACCAACAGCACCGCCAAAACCGGGAGAGAAAATTGTAAATACAGCAAAACCTGTAACAAGCAGCAGTCCGTTTTATGATGGTATGATCGGTATTTTGACCAGTATAAAAAACATTCAGGTTAACTATACTAAAAATAGCGGAACTGTTTTACCGGGTTATACGCCGGGTGTAGGTTTCTTTGGTACATCAAGACCAACTTTAGGATTTATCTTTGGAAGTCAGGATGATGTGCGTTACGAAGCTGCCAAAAGAGGCTGGCTAACCGATTATCAGGATTTTAATCAAAGTTTTACTCAGGTAACCAATAAGCTTTTAAAAGTTACAGCAAATATTGATTTGCTGCCGGATTTAAAAGTAGATTTGGCTATGGATCGTGCTTATTCTGAAAACACATCTGAGCAATATAGCGTTGTAAATGGACAATACATGCCTTTATCTCCTTATACTTATGGTATGTTCTCTATTTCGACTGTATTAATTAAAACGGCATTCTCGACAAGTAGTGCAACTGAATCTTCAGCATTTGATGATTTTAGAGACAACCGTTTGGTTATTGCGAACCGTTTGGCAGAAGAACGTTATGGTTCCGGAGCTGCAATTCCGAGATATGGAGATGTCAATAATCCTGTTCCGGCAGAAACGGATGCGAATTATAAGATATATGTGTCCAATCTGGGGTATCCAATAGGATATACAAAAAGTAATCAGGCTGTTTTACTGCCAGCATTTTTAGCTGCTTATTCAGGAGGAGATGCTTCAAATAGTTCGACCAGTATTTTTAAAAATTTCCCTATTCCAAACTGGAGTATAAAATATAACGGTTTGATGCGTTATAAATATTTTAAAGATAAGTTTAAGCGTTTTTCATTGCAGCACAATTACCGTGCATCGTATACGATAAATCAGTTCAGGTCTAATTTTGATTATACCGAAAAACCGAACGGGCAAGATGTTAATACCAATTTCTTTAATAAAACCATCATGTCAAATGTCAATTTGGTAGAGCAGTTTAGTCCGCTTATCAGAGTAGATTTTGAGTTGAAAAGTTCTTTAAGAATACTTACCGAAATCAAAAAAGACAGAGCTTTATCGATGAGTTTTGATAATAATTTATTGACGGAAGTAAAAGGGATGGAATATATAGTAGGTATGGGATATCGTTTTAAAGATGTTATTTTCTCCTCAAGACTGGCTGACAGTCCAACCGGAATTATCAAAAGTGACATCAATATCAAAGCCGATTTTTCTCTTAGAAAAAATGAAACTTTGGTACGTTATTTAGATTATGACAACAATCAATTAGCGGCAGGACAAAATATATGGGCATTGAAACTTACTGCAGATTATTCGTTCAGTAAAAATCTGACGGCCATATTCTATTACGATCACTCGTTCTCGAAAGCAGTAATTTCGACATCATTTCCTTTAACGAACATTAGATCAGGGTTTACACTTCGATATAATTTCGGAAATTAATTTTTTTAGTTTCTAAACTGGATTTCATTAGAAGATTATTACATTTGTGGCTTAATTATTAAATTATCAATTTTCAAACATAGTATTATGAGCATACCAGCAAATTTAAAGTACACAAAAGATCACGAATGGGTTAGCATCGAAGGAGATGTTGCAACTGTAGGAATTACTCATTTTGCACAAAAAGAGTTAGGAGATATCGTGTATGTTGAAGTAGAAACTTTAGATCAGACACTTGATAAAGATGAGGTTTTTGGAACAGTTGAAGCTGTAAAAACAGTATCTGATTTATTTTTACCTTTAACAGGAGAAATTATTGCTTTTAATGACAGCCTGGAAAGTGCACCTGAAACGGTAAACTCTGATCCTTACGGAGCTGGATGGATGATTAAAATAAAAATTGCTGATGCATCAGAAATAGATTCATTATTATCTGACGAAGCTTACAAACAACTTATCGGTGCCTAAACAATTCCTGCTGCTCTGGGCAATATTATGCTCAGGTATTATTACTTATTTTTGTTTAACGGATTCAAGTAATATTCCTGCTGTAAGTTTCCCAAGTATAGATAAAATTGTACATTTTTGTTTTCATTTTGGATTTACAATCTCATGGATTTTGTTCTTCAAAAAAGAACTTAAAGGGAAAGCTCCTGATGATTATAAAGCTTATCTGATTTCGTTTATATTTTCTGTTTTTTTTGGAATTACAATCGAAATCCTGCAAGGTGTTTTTACAGTCACAAGAGCGTCTGACGTAACTGATGTTTTAGCAAATGCACTTGGAGCTCTAGTTGGAGTTTTTACTGCAATAGCTTTTAAAAAGCAAATAGATAAAATATAAGAATATAATTACCCACTTCGGTGGGTTTTTTATTGCCAAAAAATCAAGCTCTAAAAAGTGTGTTTTTTTCTGAATTTTAAATGTATTTTTGTCGCAATTCCATATCATCATGAATGTTAAGCAATATTTAGATTCGACCTACTTAAAAACTGCCTCGCAAGCCGGACTTTCGGAAGCAGAAAATACTATCGTGGTTAAGAATGCAATTCAGGAAGCGATTGTTGAAGGTTTTAAGTTAATAATGATCCGTCCTGAACATGTAGTTTTGGCTAAGGAAATGATTTTGAAAGCCAATTCAACTTTATTGGTGGGGACAGTAATCGATTTTCCGGAAGGAAAAGAAAATCTGGAAACTAAAATTAAAGAAGCTAATAAAGCCATCGAAGACGGAGCAGACGATCTTGATTTTGTCTGCAATTATGAAGCTTTTAAAAACGGAGAAACTGATTTAGTAAAACAGGAAATCTTAATAGGGACACAAATTGGTTTAGCAAACAATAAAACAGTAAAATGGATTATTGAAGTTGCAGCTTTAAGCGATAAAGAAATTATTCAGCTTTCAGCTTTGATAAAAAATGTTGTTATATCGCATTTTAAAGAAGATGATTATGCGTCGGTTTTTGTAAAATCGTCAACCGGTTTTTATGAAACTCAGGATAATTTGCCAAACGGAGCGACAGTTCCCACTATTATAATAATGCTAGAAAATGCATCGCCTTTGTCAGTAAAAGCTGCCGGAGGAGTTCGATCTTATGATGATGCGATAGAAATGATTCGTTTAGGAGTTAAACGTATCGGAACTTCGGCAGCAAAAGCAATTGCAAACGGAGAAAATACCACAAATCAATATTAAATGAAAACCTACATTTACGTAAATAAGATTTTCTTATCTTTTATTTTGACATTCTTTGCCTTGTCTGTTTTTTCACAAGAGAATAATTCTTCGATTAAGCAGGGTTTTACATCAGAACAATTTCCTGTTTTTGCAAATTGTGAAAATTTACAATCAAAAAAATTAGAGAATTGTTTTTATAAAGAAGTTCAGGATTTTGTTTTTCAAAACTTTGAAATTCCTGAAAATTTAAAACAGTCAAATTATAAAGGCGAAGTAAAAGTGCTTTTTGAAGTAGATGCCAATGGAGAGTTTAAAGTGATTTATGTGAATGCTGCAAATGATGCATTGTCAGAAGAAGCAAAACGTGTTTTTAGAAAATTTCCTAAAATAAAACCATCAACCTATAATGGAAAGCCAACGTATTCGAAATATACCATTTCGATTGATATTCCATTAAAAAGCGCAGATCAAATTGCTGAAGAAGCTTTGGCGGCAGCCCAAATTTTAAAACCGGTCGAAAAACCAATGACAGAGTTGGATAGTATTGTATATAAAAAATACAATAATCCAGAATTCGAAAGTCATTTGAATATACCTTTCTCACATAGTTATTATGCACAATTTGATGGCGCTATGAATCAGGTGGGGAGTAATAATCATACTGCATCAAAACCGTATACCTATGCTGAGGTTTCTAAGTATTACAACTTAAAAGCAGTAAACGAATCGCTTCAAAAAAATGTTTCAACCTGGTTAGGAAGAAAATTCTGGAACGAAAATCTGGTTCAGATTCAGGGCGAAGATTATTGGTTGGCATTAAATCCTATTCTTGATTTGCAATTGGGTAAAGCTTCAGATATTGATGCTTCGTACACTTACGTAAATACACGGGCCTTAAATTTTAGAGGAGGTTTAGGAAAGACGCTTAATTTTACAACAACAGTTTTTGAAAGTCAGGGACGATTTGCGGGTTATTATAATGATTATGCCGAAACACTAAAACCTTCAGGAGGAAATCCGGCCATTATTCCGGGTATGGGAATTGCAAAAAGATTTAAAACTGATGCTTACGATTTTCCTTTAGCGGAAGCGAATATTACTTTTGCTCCAAGTAAGTTTTTTGATTTTCAGTTAGGATATGGAAGAAACTTTATAGGAGACGGATATCGTTCTTTGTTCGAAAGTGATGGTGCAAGTCCATATCCTTATTTTAAAATTAATACTAATTTCTGGAAAATAAAATATACCAATACTTATATGTGGCTTAAGGATGTTCGTCCTGATGTTACATTAGAAAAAACCTACGCGACAAAATTCATGGCGAATCATTATTTAAGCTGGAATGTGTCGAACAAACTAAATTTAGGATTTTTTGAATCTGTAGTCTGGACAGATACTAATAACAGAGGTTTTGACATTAATTTCGTGAACCCGATTATTTTTTATCGTTCAGTAGAATTTTCATCATCTTCAAGAAGCGGAAATGCGCTTTTAGGAATGTCAGGAAAATACAAATGGAACAATAATGTGAATTTATATGCTCAGTTTTTACTCGATGAATTTTCAGTAGGCGATATGGGGGCTGGAGAAAACAGCTGGAAAAATAAATTTGGATATCAGTTAGGGGCGAAATACTTCAATGCTTTTAAGATAAAAGATTTATTGCTGCAATTAGAGTACAATCATGTACGTCCGTATGTGTATTCTCATAGTGCTGTAATTACCAATTATGGACATAACAATCAAAGTATCGGGCATCAATGGGGCGGTAACTTTGAGGAATTTGTTGCAATTGGGCGTTATCATAAAGGACGTTATTATGCTGATGCTAAATTTACAGTTGGGAAACGCGGTTTAGATTTTGATACCGCCGAAGACAGCTATAATTACGGAGGAAATATTTATAAAAGTTATGATGTAGACCGACCTTACGATAAAGGTGTAAAAGTAGGTCAGGGAAATAAAACAAATGTTTTTATTGCCGATATTCAGGGAGGTTATGTGGTAAACCCAATGACAAATCTGAAGTTTTTTGGAAGCTTTTTGTACAGAAATTTTGATCCAACACAAGAAACTGCAACTACCTTTAAGCAAAGTACCACCTGGTTTACTATCGGATTGCGTTCAGATATCTTTAATTGGTATTTTGATTACTAGTTTTTAATAAGATTTTTCGAAATAATTATGTTAAAGATTTGCAAGTCCTTATTCTGTAAAGGTTTTATTGAAAAAAATCTAATTTTATAGGTCAGTATTCTACAATCTAATTTGTACATTTGCACCACTCAAAAAAAACATACAAACAAATACCGTATTGAACGCTACTAAAAATACATTTTCAATAAAATCAATATTTAACGATTTCAAAGAGATTACCAAGGCTGGTTTAGCGATCAGTGTATTATTCTCTTCGATTGCTGGATATTTGTTAGGTGTTAATGATGAACATCCTTTTAAATGGAGTGTTTTACTGGTTTTGATGATTGGTGGATATTGCATGGTTGGAGCTTCTAATGCTTTTAATCAGGTAATCGAAAAAGATATCGATTCGTTAATGGATCGTACTAAAAATCGTCCGGTTCCTTCAGGGCGTATGTCACCAAAAATGGCTTTGTTTGTAGCGAGTTTGCTAACCATTATTGGTATTGCATTATTGTATACCATCAATGCAAAGTCGGCAATGTTTGCTGCGATTTCAATATTTTTATATACAAGCGTTTATACACCTTTAAAAACAGTAACTTCGTTATCGGTTTTTGTGGGCGCTTTTCCGGGTGCAATTCCGTTTATGTTAGGTTGGGTTGCGGCAACCGGAGAATTTGGTATCGAGGCAGGAACACTTTTTTTAATTCAGTTTTTCTGGCAGTTCCCTCATTTTTGGTCAATTGGCTGGTTTTTATATGAAGATTATGAAAAGGCCGGAATATTTATGCTGCCAACAGGCAGAAAAGACAGAAAGACAGCTTTGCAGATTATTTTATATACAGTTTGGCTTATTATAGCATCATTGCTGCCTTCTTTAGGATTTACAGGACAATTATTTATATCGCCAATTGCAGCAGTATTAGTGTTTTTATTGGGTTTATGGATGTTGTTTTATGCAGTGCGTTTGTACAAGTTGCGAACTGCAAAAGCGGCAAGAACATTAATGCTGGTGAGCGTTTCGTATATTTCGTTACTGCAAATAGTATTTATAGTAGATAAATTTTTAAGATAGTTATGGAAATGACAATGACAATGACAACAGGTGAAGAGCAATTAAGAAAAGCGAAGTCAGCAAAACTGATTTTGTTATTTGCAATGGTGAGCATGACAATGATGTTTGCCGGACTTACAAGCGCATTTGTGGTAAGTAAATCCAGAGCCGACTGGTTGAAGAATTTTGAATTACCAACGGCATTTTATTATAGTACAGCAGTAATTATTGGTTGTAGCGTTACTTTTTATCTGGCAAAGAAAGCCATTCAAAAAGATAATAGAAGTGCAACTACAGCATTACTTTTGGGTACATTGGCATTAGGAGTTTTATTTGTGGTTTTACAGTTTGTAGGTTTTGGACAAATCGTAAAAAGCGGTTATTATTTTACTGGAGAAGGTAGCTCAATTACTACAACTTTTCTTTATGTAGTTACTGTAACACACCTATTACACTTGGCTGGAGGTTTGATTTCACTTTTAATTATAATTTATAATCATTTTAAACAAAAATACAATTCGACTCAAACTCTTGGTATAGAACTAGGTGCGATGTATTGGCACTTTTTGGATTTATTATGGGTATATTTATTTTTATTTTTATATTTCTTTAAATAAGAAAAAAACGTAAATTTGGGAACTTTTTAACGAATATCTTTTATGGAAGCGACAGTTACTACTGCAAACAACGAAAAAAATTGGGGAGGCGGGCATGAGATCCAGCCATTAGGAGCAAGTTATGGTAAAATGATGATGTGGTTTTTTATCGTATCAGATGCCTTGACGTTCTCAGGATTTTTAGCAGCATATGGTTTTTCTCGATTTAAATTTATCGAAACCTGGCCTTTGGCAGATGAAGTGTTTACTCACTTCCCATTTATGCACGGTGTTACGGCTCCAATGTATTATGTGGCCTTAATGACTTTTATTTTGATTTTCTCATCTGTAACAATGGTTTTGGCTGTTGATGCAGGTCACCAATTGAAAAAAACAAAAGTTGCGATCTATATGTTCTTAACTATTATTGGAGGTATTATCTTCGTGGGTTCTCAAGCCTGGGAATGGAAAAACTTCATTAAAGGAGAGTACGGAGCAGTAGAAACAGTAGGAGGAAGCTTATTGCAGTTTGTTGATAAAGATGGTAAAAGAGTAGCTCTTGCAGATTTTGCTGTAACATTGCCAAATCAACCGGAAGCACTTACAAGAGCGAAATCAACATGGTTTATGGAAAGTGCTGAAACAGTGCCAACATATTCTGTAGCGGATATTCAGGCTGGTTTTAAAGCACACCCTGAATTATTAATCAGAACAGAGCACCTTACAGCACAAAAGAAAAAAACAGTTTTGTCGAGAGCAGAATCTGAAGAGCGTTTAGCTACTGCAAAATATGTTGTAGAAGGAGCGAACTTAACAAGAAACGAATACGGAAGTAAATTATTTGCTGATTTCTTTTTCTTCATTACAGGATTCCACGGTTTCCACGTAATTTCTGGAATTATCATTAATATCATTATTTTCTTTAATGTATTATTAGGTACTTACGAAAAAAGAAGAAGCTACGAAATGGTAGAGAAAGTTGGTTTATACTGGCACTTTGTCGATTTAGTTTGGGTATTTGTATTTACAGTTTTCTACTTAGTTTAATTTTAGATTTTAATTATTATGTCACACGAACACGTATCAAATACAAAAAGAATCTGGTTTGTTTTTGGATTACTATCAGCAGTAACTACAGTAGAAGTTATCCTTGGTATTATTAAACCAGCATCATTAGAATTTACTCATTTTTTAGGTTTGAATTTGTTAAACTGGATATTTTATATCCTTACAATTTTCAAAGCATATTATATAGTATGGGCATTTATGCACATGGAAGGTGAAAAAAGCAGCCTTAGATGGTCAGTTGTTTCACCAGTTATTTTCCTAGTTTTATATTTATTGTTTATTCTGTTGACAGAAGGACATTATATTTATGGGGTTTTTAAAGATTCTACCATTAAATGGAATTTTTAACATGATATTAATTCGAAAAGAGTCCCGATAACATCGGGATTTTTTTATTTTTGTACCTCAATAACTTCCGGTAATAAAATGAAAAAAAATATAGTTCTCTTTGTTCTTTTTGTTTTGCCAATTGTAGCGTATTTGTTTTTTGCTTCAGGTGTAAACAGCTTTACTAAACTTCCAACAATAACTCCTAAAATTGCCGACTTTGGTAATTGGAAATCCCTTAAAGGAGAAAAAGTAACCTTAGATAATAAAATTACAATTCTTGGTTTTTCAGGAAATGAGATTTTAAAAAACAGAGGAAACTTTTTTAATTTAAACGAAAAAATTTATCAGCGTTACAACGGTTTCAAAGATTTGCAATTTGTAGTGGTTTGTCCTTTGGGGACAGAAAAAGATGCGGAGAAAATTGTAGAATCATTAGGAGCTTTTACAGACGTTTCAGGCTGGCATTTTGTTTTTGCTTCTCCTGAAGAGATTAAAGTGTATTATGATCAATTGCATCTGCAAGGAAAGTTAGATCAAAACCTTGGAACTTCGAATGTTTATATCGTAGATAAAGAACGAAATCTAAGAGGCCGAAAAGATAAAGAAGAATATAAGGAAGGGTATAATACTTTTCATCCTTCTGAGTTGAGCAATGAAATGCTTGACGATTTCAAAATTATTCTATATGAATATCGTGCAGCTCTAAAAAAGAATCACAACGCAACAAAAGAACTTTAATCTTTATATCATGTTTAAAAATAAATCATATATCGGAATTTCGTTTATTATTTTAATTTTCGGAATTTATGCCGTACCTAAAATTGTTGACAGAATATCAAATGGCGAAGTTGTAAAAGGCAATCGTTTAGATAACGTAGGATTAAAAAATTCTAAAGATGATGCGAAGTTGATCACAATTGGACCGGCACCTAAATTTGAATTAACAAATCAGGATAATAGTAAAGTTTCAAATGACACTTATAAAGGTAAAGTTTACGTTCTGGAGTTTTTCTTTACTACATGTCCTTCAATTTGTCCAAAGATGAATTTAAGCATGTTGGAGATCGAGAAAACTTTCTTTGGGAATCCAAACTTCGGAATCGTTTCGATCACTATAGATCCTAATCATGATACACCACAGGTTTTAAAAGATCATGCAAAATTATTAGGCGTAAAATCTTCGAACTGGAATTTTCTAACGGGCGATAAAGCTACTATTATGGACTTATCAAATAAAGGTTTTAATCTTTATGCCGGCGAGAATGAAAAAGTAAGCGGTGGTTTTGAACATTCAGGTTTATTTGCATTGATTGATAAAGATGGAAATATTCGTTGCAGAAAAGATGAATTTGGCAACCCAAATATCTATTACGACGGACTGGATAAAAAAGGAGTTAGAGATATTCAGGAAGATATTAAAATATTATTAGCAGAATAAAGATGGAAGATCATTCATTAGAAAAAAAGTATAGCAAACTTATTGTTGCGGTTTCAATTATTATTCCGGTTGTAGTGGCTATTTTGTTTGGAGTTAAATTGAAAGATTTTGGTGTCAATGTAGAGCCGCTTTCGTTTTTACCTCCTATTTATGCTACAACAAATGGTATAACAGCGATTGTTTTGGTTTGGGCAGTAATTGCTATTAAAAACGGAAAACAAAAGCTTCACGAGCGTTTAATGACTTTTGCTATTGCATTATCGGTTGCATTTTTAGTAATGTACGTGGCTTATCATATGACTGCTGATTCTACCAAGTTTGGTGGGGAAGGTGCAATACGATATGTTTATTTCTTTATTTTGGTAACACATATCTTATTGTCTATTGCAATTATACCATTGGTATTAATAACTTATGTAAGAGCTCTTGCAAAACGCTTTGACAGACACAGAAAAATAGCTAAAATAACATTTCCACTTTGGCTGTATGTTGCAATTACAGGTGTAGTGGTTTACTTAATGATTTCTCCTTATTATGTTTAAAATAGAAAATAGAATAAAGAATAAAGAAAATAGAGTAGAAGGCAAATTTAAGAGTTCTTTTTTATCGAAATGCCTCTATGTTCTATTCTCCATTTTCTTTTCTCTTAGTGCTAACGCTCAATGTGCGATGTGCCGCGCTGCACTTGCGGGAGATTCGAATACTAAAAAAGCTGAAGCTGTAAATAACGGAATCGTTTATTTGATGGTGATTCCTTACTTATTGGTTGTTGTAATTGGAGTTCTTGTTTATAGAATGTACAAATCGAAAGCAAAAAAAGCAGAATAAATTTTATTCTGCTTTTTTTATTTTTGTTCTATTTCAATCCATCAACAGAAACATTTACCGTTCCGTTTATTTTTATAAAAGCGATAATCGCCTGATTGGTCAGCTGGATTTTATCAAACTGAATGTCTTCCATTTTTCCATTTACGAAAACACCCGGCATTGGCGAATAGTTTTTAAGATAATTGGCCATGGTCTTTTTACCTTCTTCTAAATTGGGCTGAATCGAGTAACGACAGCTTTCTTCCATTTTTCTTAATATATAACCTTGACCCAACCAGCTCGCGGTTCTCATTAATTTGCTTTTGGTGTCTAAAACATAATCAAGGTTTTCAAAATAAATTTCTTTTGTCTGAGGGTTGTATTGCGGAACTCCATTTAAGTAAAGTGTTCCGTTTATTGATCCTAAAACATCAAGTGCAATAACCATTTTGCCGTTTTTGTGCCAGATCGAAACATTTTTTACGGTAATTTTTTTTCCGCCGGAACCAAATTCCTGACCTGCAAAATTTTTGGTCATGATCTTTGAAGCATCCATATAAGTAGAAATGGCTGCAATATTCGCTGAAATTTGATTTGGAATTTTTGTTACGGGTTTCAATACAATTTTACTGGCACTGTATCTCGACTCCGGTTGTTTTCCTACAATAGTTTCCATGTTGCACTTCATTCCCATATCTAGTAAAAACAAATCGTTCTTAAGTTTAGCATTGGTAGAATAGACTTCAATAGGAACAATTCTTAGCCAGCTCTCATAAGTATCACTCATCTGGAACGGCGTACAGATTTTTTCTAATGCTGTTAAAACATTTGGTTTAAAATCCATTGACTGTTCGATCGCTTCATCAATTTTCTTTTCAATTTTCGATTTAAAAATAGAAATCGCAGGATTTACTAAATAAGTAATAGGTATGCTTTTTCCAAATACCATCATAGTTGGGCTTTCGTTCCAGTCTAAAGATTTGAATTCGGTTTTTGTATTTAATTTCCAGTTCGTCAAAGCCACTTCGCTGGATAAAGTGATTACGCCATTTAAATTAAATTCTCTAACATCGTAAAGTTCTACTCCAAGTTTTTTTGTGCCTATTCTGTATTTGATGGTGGCTTTTAGAGGTAGAATTGTTTTTATTTTTTTGTTCGGGTTTGCAGGATCGTTCTGAATTTTTATGGGAGCCTGTTTCCAGATCTTCATTTCGATATCATCATCTTCGATATTGTTGTCTTCGTAAATTAAACCATTCAATAAAGTATTCGTTTGGTTTTGAATGTCGCTCAGTTTTACCGTGATGGGTAAGTTGATAAACGAAGGATTTGCATCGTAAACTAACGGACTTGCATCATCCGGTTCTGGTTTTAGTGTTTCTAACTTTTGAGTTGTCGAACAGCTGCTAACAACGGTAAGTACCGTAAACAAAGAAATAATTGAAAAAAACTTCATCTTTAAGATTTTTTTAAGTGATGCAAAATTAAGAAAACAATTATATTATCTTAAAAAAGTGTAACAATAGATATAGAATTGAGTCTTATTGTAATAGCTAAACGGAATTATTAACGTTTCATTATCATAAATTACTTAATAAAAATGTTATTATTGTTTTAAAATTTAACAATACCATGATCGAAATCAAAGATTTGCACAAGTCCTATAAAATGGGAAATTCAGAGTTACATGTGTTAAAAGGGATTAATTTTAATATCGAAGAAGGGGAATTAGTAGCGATTATGGGATCGTCAGGATCTGGAAAATCTACGCTATTAAATATTTTAGGAATTCTTGATGAAGCAGATTCGGGTAGTTATATTTTAGACAAGACTCCAATTAAAAATCTAAACGAAACGATAGCGTCCAGATATCGAAATAAATTTTTGGGGTTTGTATTTCAGTCATTCAATTTAATAAATTATAAAACAGCACTTGATAACGTGGCTATGCCTTTATACTATCAGGGTATAAAGCGAAAAGAACGTTACGAGATTGCAATGAAATATTTAGAGAAGGTAGGTTTAGGCTCGCATTCGCATCATTTGCCAAATGAGCTTTCAGGAGGTCAAAAACAGCGTGTTGCAATAGCCAGGGCATTGGCTTCAAACCCGAAAGTTTTATTGGCCGATGAGCCAACAGGAGCTTTGGATACTAAGACTTCTTATGAAGTTATGGAACTTATACAGGGGATTAACGATGAAGGAAAAACGATTTTAATCGTAACACACGAACCTGATATTGCTGCAATGTGCAAAAGAAATGTGGTCCTGAAAGACGGATTAATTATCGATGATAAAAAAGTAGAACAAGTTAGAGCGTCATCTTATGTTTAATATTGAACGTTGGCAGGAAATCTTTGAAGCAATCTCTAAAAACCGGTTAAGAACATTTCTTACCGGAGTTTCTGTAGCTTCAGGAATTTTTATTTTAGTGATCTTGCTTGGTGCAGGTAAGGGGCTTCAAAACGGAATTGAAAAACAATTTGAACGTGATGCTGCCGGGATAGTTGAAGTTTGGTCAGGAACGACAGCAAAAGAATATAAAGGATTAAATCCTGGAAGGCAAATTCAATTTAGAAACAGCGATTATTCACAATCGGTTCAGAAATTTGAAGATAAATTAGAGTTACGTGCTGCTACATATAATTTTTGGGGAGGTGCATTTACATATGGCAAAGAATCCGGAAGCTACCAATACAGAGGAGTTGATCCTGATTATGGGGCAGTAGAAAATTTGACCGTTGTTCAGGGCCGATTTATAAATAGTAATGACTTGGCAAACAATGAAAAGGTGGCCACTATTGGAATGAAAGTAAAAACAGATTTGTTTAAAGATAAAGATCCTTTAGGCAAAGAAATAGCTATTAATAATGTCAACTTTAAGGTAGTAGGTGTTTTTACAGATCCGGGAGGAGAAAGAGAAGAAGCTCGTGCATATTTACCTAAAACAACAGTACAGAGAGCTTATGGTGGAGGAGATAAAATAAGCAATATCTTTTTTACGCTAAAGAAAACGAATGATTATGATGAAGCATTAGCGCAATCAGAAAAATTTACTGAAGACCTAAAAGCTTTACTTAGAAGTAAAAATGTTGTAGCTCCCGATGATGATAGTGGTATAAATGCTTATAATTCTGTTAAGGATGCAAAACAATTTTACGATTTAAACCTTTACATCAGATTGTTTTTTTGGTGGGTAGGAATCTGTACAATTATTGCGGGAGTTGTAGGGGTGAGTAATATCATGCTTATCATCGTAAAAGAAAGAACGAAAGAAATAGGAATCAGAAAAGCGCTTGGTGCATCGCCCTTTTCAATTATTTCGATGATACTTCACGAATCTATTTTTATTACCACTATTGCTGGTTTCGTTGGTTTATTGGCTAGTTTATTATTGCTTGAAGTAGTTGGACCAATGGTACAAAGTGAATATTTTAGAAATCCTCAGGTTGATTTTAGTGTGGCTTTAACAACACTTGTTTTACTTGTTTTTGCTGGTGCTGTGGCAGGCTTTTTCCCAGCATACAGAGCGGCCAAAATTAGACCTATTGTAGCACTTAGAGACGAATAATTATGTTTAAGAAAGATAATTGGGATGAAATTTTACAGGCTTTAACAGCCAATGTTTTTAGAACGGTGCTAACTGCGTTTGGGGTATTTTGGGGTATATTTATTCTTGTAATATTACTGGCTGCGGGAAAAGGGTTAGAGAACGGTGTAAAAAAAGGTTTTGACGGAATTGCGACTAATACAATGTTTATGTGGAGTCAAACTACCTCAAAAGCCTATAAAGGCTTACCAAAAACCCGTCGTTACGATTTTAGAAATAGTGATGTTGCCGCCTTAAAATCTGCTTTGCCAGATTTATTATATGTATCACCAAGGAATCAGTTAGGCGATTTTAACGGATCAAATAATGTAGTTCGCGGTACAAAAACTGCAGCATTTACTATTTATGGCGATTATCCTGAGTTGATCAAACAACAGCCAATGGATATCATACAAGGGCGTTTTGTGAATCAGCAAGATATTTTGGAGAGGCGAAAAGTGGCTGTAATTGGAAAAGGTGTTATCACTGATTTGTACGGGAAAGAAGAGGAAGCAGTTGGAACATATGTAAAAATTAACGGAATCAACTTTATGGTAGTTGGTGTTTACAAATCGAAGCAACAGGGAGGAAATGCAGAGCAGGAGCAAAAAAATATATTTGTGCCTTTTACTACTTTTCAACAGGCATTTAATTATGGAGATAAAGTAGGGTGGATGGCTCTTACAGCCAGAGACGAAGTTTCTATTACGGATTTAAAACCCAAAATTTTAGAGCTAATTAAAGCGCTACATTCTGTAAATCCTGCAGATGACAGAGCAGTTGGAAATTTTGATTTGTATGAACAATTTAATAAAGTGCAAAGTTTGTTTAATATCTTACAGGTTATTGCTTATTTTGTGGGAAGTTTAGTTTTAATTTCGGGAGTAATTGGTATTTCTAATATTATGCTTATTGTAGTTAAAGAACGTACCAAAGAAATTGGAATTCGCAGGGCATTAGGCGCAACTCCGGCAGCAATTCGAGGTCAGATTTTAGCAGAATCTATATTTTTGACTATCATTTCAGGAATGTTGGGTATTGCGGTAGCAACCGGGATTATTGCCGTTCTAAATATGGTGCTCGATTCTATGCCGCCCGGAAATGATACTATGTTTGCAAATCCAAGCGTAGATTTAGGGGTTGTATTTGTCGCATTATTAATATTAGTAGGATCAGGTTTATTAGCGGGATTTATTCCAGCTCAAACCGCAATCAATGTAAAGCCTGTAGATGCTTTACGAACAGAATAAATTATCAATCAAAAATATAATCGATTAAACCAAAACAAAATGAAAAAAGGAGTAACCGTAACCATTTTAATCTTTATTGCTATAGTTTTCTTTGGCGCACTTTACTATTTGTATGCTAAAAATCAACAATCTCCAATTGTATTCAAAACGGAAAAAGCAGAGATTAAAACAATCGTAAAAAACACAATTGCAACCGGTAACATTCAGCCTGATGAAGAAGTTCTAATCAAACCCAACATTTCAGGTATTATAGAAGAAGTATATATCAAAGCGGGAGAGAAAATCAAAGCGGGAGATATGATTGCCAAAATTAGAGTAGTAGCTAATGTATCTAATGTTAGTAATACTCAAAATCAGGTTCAAACGGCTAAAATTGCTTTAGACAATCAGGAAAAAATCTATAAAAGACAAAAAACTTTGTTTGATAAAGATGTAATTTCTGCAAATGATTTTGATGCGGCTCAATTGGCGTATACGCAGGCAAAACAAAATTATCTGGCTGCAAAACAAAGCTTAGATATCGTAAAAACAGGAACAACTACATCATTAGGAAGTTATGCAAATACCCTAATTCGCTCAACGGTAACGGGAATGGTTTTAGCAGTTCCGGTAAAAGTAGGAAATCAGGTTATTGAAAGTAATAATTTTAATGAAGGAACTACAATTGCAAGTGTTGCAGATGTTGGAAGAATGATTTTTATTGGAAAAATTGACGAATCTGAAGTAGGTAAAATCAAAGAAAAAATGCCAATTGAAATTACAGTGGGAGCTATCGAAAACAAAAAATTTGAAGCTGCTTTAACAGATATTGCCCCAAAAGGAGTGGTAGAAAACGGAGCGATTCAGTTTGAAATAAAAGCCAAATTAGAAAATAGAGATGCCACTTTTATCAGAGCCGGTTTAAGTGCAAATGCTTCTATCATTTTAGAAAAAGCAGAAAAAGTTCTGGCTGTTAAAGAGTCCTTGGTTCAATTCGATAAAAAAACACAAAAGCCATATGTTGAAGTAGAAACTGCTCCTCAAAAATTTAAAAGACAAGATTTGGTTTTAGGCGTTAGCGACGGAATTTATGTTCAGGTGAAAAGCGGACTTAAAAATACGGATAAAATTAAAATATGGAATCAGGGTTTGATCAATGAAGGAGAGAAAAAATAATTTGAAAGTATAAAAGAGTTTTTGGTTTTAAAAAATGTTAAATTTGCGTAGCATCGTTTTACTGCGCTTTCATTCAAAATATATGAAAATAAATAAATATAATAGTCTTGCTTTTGCCATGCTTTTCGGGTTTGGTTTATCATCTCAGGCACAATCAAAACAATGGACATTAGAAGAATGTGTTCGTTATGCATTAGATAATAATATCACTATAAAATTATCCGAATTGGATGTAAAAAATGCAGCAATTGATAAAAAAGGTGCATTTGGTAATTATCTTCCATCAGTAAGCGGAGATGCTTCACATTCCTGGAACATAGGTCTTAACGTAAACCCTGTTACCAATATTGCTACCACTCAAACTACACAATATTCTTCAGTGGCAGTTAATGCAGGAGTTGATATCTATAAAGGGTTACAAAATCAAAATACATATCGAAGAGCTAAGCTTTCTATTATAGCATCAAAATATCAATTATTGAAAATGCAGGAAGATATTTCGTTGAATGTAGCCAATGCATTTTTGGAAATTCTTTTTAATAAAGAAAATTTAAAAGTAAAAAAAGAGCAATTATCGATTGATCAAAAACGTTTGGCACGTTCTCAGGAAATGGTAAATGCAGGTACAATTCCGCGTGGTGATTTATATGATTTAAAAGCTACTGAAGCAACAGATCAGCAAGCTATTATTGTTGCTGAAAACAGTTTGTTGATTTCTAAATTAAGTTTAGCGCAGCTTTTGCAATTAAAAGAATTTGCAGATTTTGATGTTGTAGACGATACAAATGCAAAAGATGAAAATAATATCCTGGCGCAGACTCCGGTTGATATTTATACCAAAGCCAAAGAAATAAGAACAGAGTTGAAATTGGCTCAAACGAATCTTGAAGTGGCAGAAAAAAATGTTGCTATTGCAAGAGGTGCTTATCAGCCAACACTTAGAGGTTTCTATCAATTTAGTACCAGAGCCAGTTATAGCGACAGAGTTATAGGTGTTGATGCTAATAATCAGCCGGTTTTAGCTGGTCCTCTGCCAATTTTTGATCAGTTTAGTGATAACAAAGGACATAATTTTGGTTTTCAATTGAGTGTTCCTATTTTTAATGGCTTCTCAGTTAAGAATAATGTTGAACGAAATAAAGTAAGTTTAGAGAAATCTAAAATAGATTTAGAGCAAAAAAGTTTAGATTTGCAACGTAACGTTTACACTGCTTTTACAGACGCAAAAGGAGCTTTAAATGCTTATGAATCATCAACGGTAACTTTAGAAGCAAGACAGCAGGCTTACAATTATGCAAAAGAAAAGTATGATGTTGGTTTGATGAATTCATTCGATTTTACACAGGCTCAGACATTGTTAACCAATGCTCAGTCAGACGTTATCAGAACAAAATACGATTACATGTTCAAAATAAAAATACTTGAATTCTACTTTGGAATTCCAATAGTTCCAATTATCACAAAATAATTTATTATGTCAAAAAAAACAATTTATTTCTTACTAGGTGGTGCAGTAGTCATTATCGCAGTTTTAATTGGTCTTTCGAAAGCAGGAGTAATAGGAAATAAAGATGAAGGAAAAGAAGTAGAGGTTTCAAAAGTAATAGCTTCAACCATTGTTGAAACGGTATCTGCAACTGGTAAAATTCAGCCCGAAATCGAAGTGAAACTTTCATCGATGGTTTCTGGTGAAATTATTGCACTTAACGTGAAAGAAGGACAAGTTGTAAAAAAAGGAGATTTGCTCGTTAAAATAAATCCTGATTTATATACCTCCGGATTAGATCGTTCTGTTGCCAATTTATCTGGAACTAAAGCAGGTTTAACGCAGTCTGAAGCAAGTTACAAAGAAGCAAAAGCAAGTTACGAACGTAACAAGACCTTATATGATAAAGGAGTAATTTCAAAATCAGATTGGGACAAAGCTATTTCGACTTATGAAGTAGCAAAAGCGACAAGACAAAATGCTTATTATAATGTTCAGAGTGCTTCAGCATCTGTTACAGAAGCTAGAGATAATTTAGGGCGTACCTTAATTTACGCTCCTGCTGCGGGAACAATTTCGGTTTTAAATGTCGAATTAGGAGAGCGTGTTTTGGGAACGCAGCAAATGGCGGGAACAGAACTTTTGAGAGTTGCAAACCTAAACAATATGGAAGTTGAAGTAGATGTAAACGAAAATGATATTGTAAAAGTAAAAATTGGTGACGAAGCAAACGTTGAAGTGGATGCTTATCTAAAAAAGAAATTCAAAGGTACGGTAACCAGTATTTCTAACTCTGCAAGTACAACACTAACATCAGATCAGGTAACGAATTTTAAAGTAAAAGTTCGTATCCTGAAAGAATCCTATCAGGATTTGTTAGAAGGGCAGCCAGATACTTATTCGCCTTTTAGACCAGGAATGACAGCGACTGTAGATATTATTACAAGAACCAAAAGTAATGTTTTGGCAGTGCCTATTAGTGCTGTAGTTGTAAAAGCAGACACTACAGCTGTAACAGCGGTTAAGATTGAAGAAACAAGTGACGATAAAAAAGCAGCTCCAAAAAGCGACAAAAAATTCGAATGTGTTTTTGTAAAAGTAGGAGATAAAGCTAAAATCAGAGTCATTAAAACAGGTATTCAGGACGATACAAATATCGAAGTAATGTCAGGATTAAAACCGGGTGATGTGGTAATTACCGGACCTTATACTACAGTTTCTAAAGAACTGAATTCTGGTGATAAAGTCAAGCTTAAGAAAGCTGATTTGCCTAAGAAATAAATAAAATCTCTTTAGAGATATTGTCAACCTGAACGAAGTCGAACAATTGGAAAGTAAAAAGAACTTCGACTTCTCTTAGTCTGAAATATTAATAATAACATTAAAATAATAACACATTGTCTTTTATCCTAAATATAGAAACGGCTACTAAAAATTGCTCAGTGTCCATTGCTAAAAATGGAGCAACAATTGTTTGTAAAGAAATTGCAGAAGAAGGCTATTCTCATGCCGAAAAACTGCATGTTTTTATAGAAGAAGTAATTGCCGAGGCTGGAATTTCGGTTCAGAATTTAGCAGCTGTTGCCGTAAGTCAGGGCCCTGGTTCATACACCGGTTTACGAATCGGAGTTTCGGCAGCAAAAGGATTGTGTTTTGCTTTAAATATTCCCCTTATTGCAGTTGATACGCTACTGACTTTAGCATCGCAAGCCAATGTTACTGACGGAAAAATTATTCCGATGCTTGATGCGAGAAGAATGGAAGTTTATAGTGAAGTTTTTAATGCCAGTTTAGAAGTAGAAAGAGCAATAGAAGCAGAAGTAATTACTGAAGATTCTTTTGCAGCATATACAGAAACGGTTTATTTTGTAGGTGATTGTGCCGAAAAATGCAAACCGGTTTTAACGAAAGAGAACTTCGTGTTTTTAGAAGAGATCAAATTTCCTTCGGCTGCTGCAATGAGTAAAATCAGTTACGATAAATATCAAAAAAGCGACACTGTAGATGTCGCTTATTTTGAACCGTATTATTTAAAAGATTTTATGATGGCACCTCCATCAAAAAAACAATAAACTATTTTATTTTTGAATTGTATAAGGCTGAACTGAAATTCCAGCTTCGTCTAAAGCCACTTTGCAATTCTCTAAAGTATCTGAAACCACCGATCCGTAATTGGCATTTGTCGCCCACGGACGTACTGCAAAATCTACAGAAGCGGCCGTTAAATTTTTTACGAAAACCTCCGGAGCGGGTTTTTTAAGTACTTTAGGATTTTTGGTCAAAACCTCCAAAAGAATGTCTTTTGCTTTTTTAATATCAGAATCATAAGAAATTGAAAAAGTCAGATCGGCTTTTCGTTCTCCCTGCATAGAATAATTGATAATAGTTCCGTTTGATAAAGAACCATTTGGCACAAAAACAACCTGATTGTTTCCGGTGATCATTTTGGTAACAAAAATCTGGATTTCAGAAACTGTTGCAATAACTCCCTGAGCTTCGATCGTATCGCCAACTTTAAATGGTTTGAATACGATAATTAGCATTCCTCCTGCAAAATTAGAAAGCGAACCCTGCAATGATAAACCTACTGCAAGTCCCATTGCTCCTAAAATGGCAACAAATGATGATGTCTCGATTCCTAGTTTTGAAATAAACGTAACAAACAATAAAATTCGAAGCGCCCATATCAAAATGTCCGAAAGAAATTTTGTTAATGTAGGATCTAAATTTCTTTGCACCATTATTTTTGTAATGATTCTGTTTATCAATCTGATGGCATAAATACCAACAAATAAAATAATAAAAGCCGAAACTAATTTAAGAGAATAATCAACTAATACGTCAGCATATTTAGTAACGTACTTGCTAACCTGGTCTGGATTGAGGTTCATATTTTTTCGAATAAAAAAACCTTCTCAAAAGAGAAGGCGAATTAATGCTGCAAATATAGCTATATTTCTTTTTATAAGAAAAAATGAGTTCCTATTCCTTAGGAGGAATCGTATCAATAATTTCGTCTGCTGCGGTTTCAGTTTTTTCAGTGGCATCTGCTGCAGTTTCTACCACTATAGTTTTGGTTGTGCCGGCAGTTTCACTTGTTTTTTCTTTTACAGAATCGATTACTTCACTCAGTGAATCCGAAGCTTTTTCGACATATTCGCTTACGATATCTTTTGCCTTGTTTGCATATTCAGCCGCACTTTCAAGAATGGGTTCTGAAGCTTCTTTTGCTTTTGCAATCGTTTCCTCTGCAAAAGTTTCTGCTTTGTCAATATAAGGAGCAGCAGCTTCTTTTGCTTGTTCAAACTTAACCTCGGCCTGATTGGCTAAATCTGTAGTTGAATCTTTGGCTGAGCCAAATAAATTCTTAAAAAATGAAGATAATCCCATAGTTTTATATTGATTGGTTTAGAATACAATATTAAACTTTTTTATCACATGAAAACGGAATAATTTATTGAAAATTAAGTAGATATGAATTCAATAAAAAAGCGCCCCATTTGAGGCGCTTTCTGTATTTTTATGAATAAATAATTAAGCATTCACAGCTTCCACTTTAATAGCTTCATCATTCAACATACTTTTTAGCATATTTTCGATTCCGCTTTTCAAAGTAAAAGTAGATGATGGACAACCACTGCAGGCACCTTGCAAAATTACTTTTACTGTTTTGTCTTCTTCATTATAAGAGTCAAAAGCAATATTTCCTCCGTCAGCCGCAACTGCTGGTTTCACATATTCTTCTAATATATTGATGATTTGTTGAGAAGTAACATCTAATTTGTCAAATGCTTCATCTTTTGTAACGTCATTTTTAGTAGCAACTTCAATTAAACTTTCATCTAAAACAGTTCCTCCATTCTCGATGTATTGTTTGATAAAAGTTCTTACTTCTAAAGTGATTTCATCCCAATCGTTGATATCGTATTTGGTTACCGAAATATAGTTCTCATCAATAAAAACCTCTTTTACATAAGGAAATTTGAATAGCTCTTTTGCTAATGGAGAAGAAGCAGTCTGATCGATGTTTTTATACTCGACCGCATTTTTGGTCAACATTCTGCTTACTACAAATTTTAAAGCAGCAGGATTAGGAGTTGTTTCTCCGTAAACCGTGATTGGTTGTTTTTTAGGAGCATTTTCATCCACTTTTATAATTATACCGCCTTTGTCTACAAACGACGCAATTTGTTCAGCAACAGCATCTTTTACGTCATCCCATTCTACAATACTGTATCTCTCGATCGCAATAAAGTTTCCTGAAATATAAACTGTTTTTACAAACGGAAGATAAAATAATTGTTGTGCTAATGGCGATGCTTGGGCTTCATCGATATTTTTAAATTCAAAATTTTGATTTTTTGTAATGAAATCTTCAAATTCGAACTTTAGTATAGTTGGATTTTGAGTTTCTTTTATGGTGATTTTTGTCATGAGTTGTAATTTTCCACAAATTTAGTAAAGTTATTTTCTACTAATACCTATATTTGATTTTTTAATAAAATAATTAAGACTCTTTTCAAATTAATCGTATTAAATTATGAGAGTCTAAAATTTATCCCAACAAAATTACCTTTATGAAATTTAGAATCAGGGTTTTATTTATTTTTTTAATCGTAACATCTTATTCTTATTCGCAAGAAGGAATACCTGTTTACTCCGATTATTTATCAGATAATTATTACTTGATTCACCCCTCAATGGCGGGAGCTGCTAATTGTGCCAAAATAAGATTAACGGCCAGAAAACAATGGTTTGGTCAGGAAGATGCACCGCAACTTCAAACCTTAACGTTTAATGGCAGAGTAGGAGAGCGTTCAGGAGCCGGAATTATTATTTTTAATGATGAAAATGGTTACCATTCTCAAAAAGGAGTAAAGCTTACTTATGCGCACCATATTATGTTTTCGAGAGATGAACTTGATCTAAACCAGCTTTCATTTGGTATTAGCGGAGGATTAATTCAGAGTCAGCTGGATGAAACTAAATTTGGAGGAACTTTTGATCCCATTGTTTTTGGTCAGATTCAAAAAGATTCTTATTTCAATGTTGATGTTGGTGCGTCTTATAATTATCTTGATTTTTATGCGCATGCAACAGTACAGGGATTGCTTGAAACCAGAAGAGAATTGTATACAGATTACGAAAGTGATAATGTTAGAAAGTTTCTATTGAGTGCCGGATATGTTTTTGGTAAAAGCAATAGTATTACGTGGGAACCATCGATTTTATTTCAATTATTTGATAAAACACAGCAAAAATCTATTGATTTGAACATGAAGGCGTACAAAAACATGGATTTTGGTAGCTTGTGGGCTGCATTATCGTATAGAAGAAGTTTTGATGGCGTACAATATAGCACTCCTAATAATGGAGTAGGTTCTCAAAAATTGCAATATATCACGCCTATAGTAGGTGTAAATTATAAAAACTTTATGTTTGCTTACACCTATTCTCAGGTTACCGGCGATGTGAAATTTGACACTGGGGGATACCATCAAATTACTTTGGGAATTAATTTATTTTGTAAAAAGGAACGTTACGATTGTAATTGTCCTGCTATTAATTAAAACATTATCATGCTTATTAAATCTGTAAACGGAAAAACACCTTCGATCCCTGAAGATTGTTATGTTGCTGAAAATGCTACAATTGTTGGCGATGTTGTTTTTGGAGATTCCTGCAGCGTTTGGTTTAATGCTGTAATTCGCGGCGATGTAAATTTTATTTCGATCGGGAATAAGGTAAACATTCAGGATGGAGCCATTATACATTGTACGTACCAAAAACACCCTACTATTATAGGAAACAATGTTTCGATAGGACATAATGCGATCGTGCACGGATGTACGATTCATGACAATGTTTTGATAGGAATGGGCGCCATCGTAATGGATAATTGTGTTGTAGAAAGCAACTCGATTATTGCTGCCGGTGCTGTTGTAACGCAAAATACTCTTGTACCTTCTGGAACTATCTATGCAGGTGTTCCTGCAAAAAAGGTAAAGGATATTGATCAATCTGACTTTGCAGGCGAAATTGAACGTATTTCGAACAATTATGTCATGTATTCAGGTTGGTTTAAAAACGAAGAATAAGAATTCTTAAATTCCAAAAAATTCAAACACCAAATTCCAATACAGGTGCGTATAAAATAAAAAATTCCAAATTCCAATAGTGTTTTAAGACATTGGAATTTGGAATTTTTTATTTTTAGAATTTAAAGGAACTAAAGGTTGATTCTTTCGAAAAAAGCATTTTTATAACTTTCGCTTATCGGGATTCGTTTATCGCTAATCAAAACTTTATTTTTCTGAATCGATTTTACATGTTTTATATTAATGATATACGACCTGTGAATTCGGGAAAATCCTTTGCTTGAAAGTAAGTTTTCGAGCTTTATTAGACTGATTAAAGTCAGCGTGAATTTATTATCTGTCGTGTATATTTTGACGTAATCTTTTAAACCTTCGATAAATAAAATATCCGAAAAATTCATTTTTACGTTTTCATATTCTGCCCTTACAAACATAAAATCCTGTTCTAATTCTGGAGCAGTGGTGTTTTCAGAAATGGCCTGAATAGCTGTTGAGGGGTTTAAAACCTGCTGCGCACGTACAACCGATTTTAAAAAACGATGAAACGGAATAGGTTTTACTAAATAATCTACAGCGCCCAGATTAAAACCTTCTACAGCATAATCAGAAAAAGCAGTTGTAAAAATGACTAAAGGTTTTTTTTCGATTGTATTTAAAAAATCAATTCCGGAAAAATGTGGCATCTGAATGTCCAAAAAAATCAAATCAACATTGTTTTGGTTGATAAATGAAACGGCATCGATAGCATTATTAAAGGTACTAATGAGTTCGAGCGAATCTACCTTTCGAACAAAATCTTCTAATAATTCAACCGCTAAAGGTTCATCGTCTATAATTACACATTTCATTTGTTGAAGTTTTAGATTTAAAGATTTTATTTGGTGCTCAAAAGTAGTTTTAAACCAGTAAATTAAGTTTTAAAATTATCATAAAATACGGATTATGACTGATTATCCTTTTACAATAATTGTTTTGCTTAAAGTGTAACCATCTGTTAGATTACCTGTTAAGGTAGCTAATTCATCAGCCAGACTATCAGAGAAGACATTATCTTTTGTGTTCGAAGTATCGGCTTGACCGTGAGCGGAATAGTTAGTACTCGAATATACGGTACTCGAAACAGTTTCGGGAAAGGCAATTTGTGTGACCAATAACGATGAGCCGCTGGTGCTTAAAACTTCAACATGTATGTGTGGTGCTCTGCCCTGATACCAGCCAGGGAAAATTGAAAGAAACGAAACTTCTCCTTTTGAATTTGTGGTTTGTCTTCCTCTTAAAAAATGAACCGAAGTATAGTCGGTCTGTTGCATCGAAGTTCCGCCGTATTCTGAATAATTACCATCTTTGTCGCAATGCCATACATCGACCAAAACACCGGCCAATGGCGAGCAATTATTATTTTTATTTTCGATAACTAAATTAATTAGCAAAGCAACTCCAACGCGGTCAGATTTTATGTTTTCTAAAACTAGCTGACTTGGTGTTTTAATAGGGAACGGACCTTTGGTTTCTGATGGAGAAACAGAACAGCTTCCATCTGCAGAAGTGTCTGAACCGGAATTATCATTGTCACTTTTAGAACATGATTCTAATAATTTAGAAGCTGTGGCCAGTGAAGCAATTCCTAAAATACCATTTCGAATGAATTTTTTTCTGTCCATAATCCTTTATGTTTAATTTATTGCGGTTTGAATTTTATCTAATTTTAAATTCAGATGCACACGATAATATTGATTGTCCTGAGTAATGTTGAGTTCGTGTGCGTTTGGATAAAGCAAATCCAGTCGGTTTTGAATGTTTACCAATCCAATTCCTGAATTTTCAGGATCTTTAATATAGTTTTCGATGGTATTTTCGATCCAGAAATCAAGGCTGTTTTCAAGAATAAAGATTTTAATTTTTACATGTGCTGCACCTTTATAATCGGTTCCGTATTTAAACGCATTTTCAACAAACGAAATAAGCAATAAAGGTTCGATAAACTTGTTCCTAGTATCGCCATGTACATTGATCACAATGTCTTCGATATTGTTAAGCCTTAGTTTTTGTAACTCGATATAATTCTGGATGTAATTGACTTCTTTTTCTAAAGCCACCGTTTTGTTATCTGTTTCATACAGCATATAGCGCATGAGTTCTGATAATGTTACGATGGCATCAGGGACCAAATCAGATTTCTTGTGTGCCAGGGAATAAATACTATTTAAGGAATTGAATAAGAAATGCGGATTGGTTTGTTTACGCAAATAAATCAATTCAGTATTTGTTCTGTGCGTTTCGGCAATTAACTTGTTTTGCTGATTGTTATAAAATTCTGTAAGCGTTCTAATAATTGCGCTTATGGTAATAATTAAGATATAAAAAAATGAAGGTCCAATTTTGAAAAATAAAGGCTGTCTTGTTGCTAACACCGCAGCTCTTACTCTTCGGCCTTTATACATTAATTTAAAATCTTCTGGCGGTATGGTGTGCATAATATTGCTGGGCTTTAATTGTCTTACCTGCGAAAAGTCAGGAATAAAATAATTAATCCTTATAATCATAAATAATAAAATAAGAGCAAATACAAATACAAAATACAGCCAGTATTTTTTTTCTAAAAGCAATACGGGAACTAAATAAAAGTAATTGAGATAGAACAGGATAATTCCTGTAGCCCATTGTACATAAAAATCATTGTTGATCCTGAACGGGCTTTCGTAAAACTGAATTAATGAAGTCAGAATGAAGAAAATCCATATGATGCAATGAAATAAAATTTTATTTGAACTCGTATTTCTGATAGTGTCTATTGTCATTTATAATTTAATTTTTAATAAAATTAAATCATTTTTGGTTACGGTTGGTGATATGTTATGATTGAGTTTCTCTGCTACTAAATGAGCTACCTTTAAGGCGTCACTTTCAGTAGTAAAACTTTTAGTGTCGCTTATTACCGGAATTATAGATTGCCTGATTATAATTTTATTTTTAAAAGCAATGGAATAACCCCAACCTGACGTAGTTCTAAAGGATTCCGTTTTAAATTTTTCATTTTTTACACAAGCTGTAAATAGTAAAACCGGTAAAAGCAACATTAAATTTTTCCGGATTTTATACCAGAAGAATTGTTTTTTTATGTTAATTATCATTGTCGTTTTGTTCCTCTAAAGGTTTAAACTCCCATGCATCATCAAAATAGGTTGAACCTACTCTTCCAAGCATATAAAAACCACGATTGTTAATAGCGAAACCAACCGCATCTGTTCTGCTGGCTCCTTCCATTGGCGTTCTTTCTGCCCATAAATCTGTTGAAGGATTGTATTCCCAGGTTGTTTTTACATTTTCTCCACCCACAAGGTATCCTAATCCATTCATGGTGAAACTAGAAGCATTAGAACGAACAATTGCATATTCATCATTATAAGTGTAGTCATCATCAGTGTTTTTACTGATGTCGCGTTTTCTGGTCCATACTTCTGTGGCAGGATCAAATTCCCAAAAATCTTCCTGATAAACGGCGTTGTTGCTTCCTGTAACTAAGTAAGCTTTATCTGCAATTACAAAAACCGTAGCATTACGTCTTTTATTACCTCCAAATCCATTTACGAGTGTCCATGTATTGGTCTGGTCGCTGTATTGGTAGAAATCTTTAAGGTAATTTCCATCATAACCAGTTCCAAAATAAGCTTTTCCGCCAGCCTGAAAACCTACTGCAGCGTAACGTCCTGTTCCTGCAAAATCAGCTTTTTGAGTCCAGCTATTACTTGTTGGATCATATTGATAAAAATCTTTTAATTTATTGGTTCCGTCATAGCCAAGACCAACATATCCTTTATTATTAAGCATAAAACTAGAAGCAGAACTTCTGCCAATTCCTGTAAAATCAGCTTTTTGTTCCCAATAATCTCCAGTAGAATTATACGCCCATAAATCTTTTAAATAAACGTCACCAGTATAACCTGTTGCTACATAAGCATAATCTCCAATAACAAAACTGGTAGCACTGGATCTTGCAGGACCATCAAATGCCGATTTTTTTGTCCAGTTTCCCATTAAATCATCGTCGTCATTGTCGTTGCTGCAGCCTATAAAAAACAGACCCGAAAACAATGTTGCGAATAATATTCCTTTTTTTAAATTATTCATAGTGTATTAAATTTATTTATTGTTTGTATTTGATGCCAATTCCTAAAACATAACCATTACCGGTATTAAAATCATACACTGTATGATTGTCATTATCGATGAGGTTATATTTTTTGTTAAAATCATAGCCTGCCTTAAAATTCAGAAACCAGTTTTTGTCTACATTTCTTTCGTATTCAAGTGCTGTGGTCATTTGCGATAAGCTCACTTTTGAGGCATTATTACTTAGATTATTTTCTGGGTCTAAATGATAAAAATTACCATTAAAACTATTGTTTATGCTAAACTTGTTTCGAATATTGTTTGAGTATGAAATTTTTGAATCCGGAAAACCAAGGAATACAAAAGCTTCGTTATTTACTTTGTAGTTTAAGGATACAACTGGCAGGAATTTAGGAGAACCAAAAATGGTTGTTCTTGCGATTCCAATGCTGAAAAACGTCTTTGAACTGAGTTGCTGCTGAACCTCAAAACTTCCTAAAAGAGTAAAATCATCACTATTTAAATTGCTTTGAAAATTTACTGTTGGTGTAATCGAAAAATTCAGATTTGTTGTCTTCGAAAGCTCGTGAGAAAATTCAAACTTGTTCTGAATCTGATTATACTGATCCAAATTCTCATACGTAATATTGCTGTCTAATTCATAATTCACTTTCAAATTCGAATATTCTAGTGTGTTTGTGATTTTGTTTTTCGAACCGATTTCTTTACTAAATGTTATACCAATATTGGTTTCGTTAAATTTAATCTTATCCGTAGGTTCTGTTTTTGCATTCGCATATACTGAAAAGTTCTCCTGAGCTTTCATATTGAAAATTGAAATCAAAAAAAACGAACAAATTAAAAACCTTGTTTTCATTACTTATTTATTGGTTCAAAAGTAGGTGGCTAGTGGTTTTAAAAAAAAGAAGATATATGTACAGTACTTTTTGATAGACTAAACGGCAATTTTTAAGGCCGAATGAAGTATTTGACAGTATTAATATGTTGTAGATGATTTATTGCTTTTTATAGTCTAAAAACGCTCGGTTGTATATGTTATAGTGAAGTGCAGAAGAGTGCAATTTATATTTGTTGAAAAAATTGAATATGCACAAGTTTATATTGATGTTGTTTTTGGCAGTAACCGTAATTTCATGCGGAACTGATTCTGATGCCGGCGAATTTGTTGTAGGGTCAGATTATCTTGCGGTGGGTAATAAAGTTATTTTAATTGATACCGTTACGGTCGACATGTCTACGATAAATTTCGACTCTCTTGTTACCTCCAGTCAAAACCGCATTTTGATAGGGAATTATGAAGATCCAATTTTTGGGAAAGTAAAATCGAACAGTTATTTTCAATTGGCTTCAGATTCATATGTATTAAATACCAGCGGTTCAGATACAGAAACAACCAATTACGTTTTTGATTCTATTTCGATGATTTTAAAATATGATAACTATTATTATGGCGATACCACAAAGGTGCAGACTTTTAATATTCATCGGCTAACTCAAAAAGTAAAGCCTAATACTGAGGATAAAAGCTTCTATAATAATTCATCTTTAACTTATAGTGATGAAAGTTTAGGAACAATATCTTATAAACCCAGGCCAATTGAAAAAGACTCTGTTAATATTAAAATGAGTGATGTTTTTGGTGCTGCTCTTTTTCAGAAATTAAAGAAAAGAGAGATTACAGACTTTGATAGTTTTAATGAATATCTAAAAGGTCTTGTTCTTGTCCCGGAAACTTCAAATTCTGCCAGCGTTATTGGTTTTCATGTCACAACAAGCAAAGTCCGACTGTATTACTCAAAATATCAGGCAGACACTGAAGAGGTTCCTTTTATACTAGATTTCACCATTACAGATGCTTCGAAACAATTCAATGCTGTTTCGTCTGACAAAACAGGAACTTTACTCGAAAATTTACCAGTATCGAGCAGTAAGCTTTCAAGTGCATTAACGAATAGGCAGGGATTTATTCAATCGGGTACAGGTGTCGCGTGCAGAATCGATTTTCCGAATATCAAACAGCTAAAAAAAATAGCTGCCAATGGGGCAATTGTAGATGCTAAAATTCTCCTGAAACCCGTTGGTAATACATATTCTCAAAAATATCCTTTGGCTGATTCCTTACGGATTTATGTGGCTGATAATTTGAACAGATTGAGCGGTTCATTACAGAATTCTGCAGGAACTGCGGTTTTTGGTATCCTGAATAAAAAAAGTGATGAGTTTAATGAAAATGTTGGATATACAATTCCCATCGGCGCTTTTTTACAGAAAGAAATGCTAAAAAATACTGATTCCAGATCGTCTCTTATTCTAACATTGCCTTCCATTTCTAAAGCTGTAGGCCGAATTGTTTTAGGGGATCAAAAAAACTTAAACAATAAAATCCAGCTTAAAATTTATTACATCTCTTATTAAATGAAAAGTAAAATAGTGTATTTAAGTTGCTTCATGGTATTGTCGCTAACTTCGTTTTCGCAAAGTATTTCAAGTTCACCTTATTCGTTATATGGAGTGGGGAGTTTATATGATGCTGATTTTGGTGTAATTCCTTCCATTGGTTCATCAGGAATTGCTTTGCCATCAGATACTTTTATAAATAATCTCAATCCGGCCTCATTAGGATATTTACCTCAAAATCATTTTATGTTTGATATAGGAGGAAAAGCTATTGCGACAACCTATCAAAACAATTCGAAAAGCGAAAGCCGTAATAATTTTCAATTTTCGCATATTGCTTTTGCCTTTCCGGTTACTAAAAATTCCGGATTTAGTGTGGCTTTAAAACCATATTCGAGTTCTGCTTTTAAAATTTCAAATTTAAAACTACCTATAGAAAATAGTCAGGATTATTACTATTTAACTGCGATGGGTTCCGGGGGATTAAATAATTTTGATTTTTCATATGGATACCGATTAGGGAAAAAATTATCTGTTGGTGCATCGGCAGCTGTAGTGTTTGGGAATACAAGTGATGATCGAAGCTTTTTGATTTCGAATTCTGTTACCAGTATTCAGAAAAAAACAACTTATAATGGCTGGCGTGGTACATTAGGAGCGCAATATAAAATTGATTCTACTTTTACCATTGCTACCACATTCAAACTCCCGGCTCAAATAAAAGCATCAAAGGTTCAAACGGTTCAAACCATTGCAGATGATGTTATCACTACTGTAGAGTCTAATGTTAAATCAGATACAGACGATTACTATATGCCTTTAGAAATGGGTATTGGAATCAGTAAACGTTTTAAAAATAATCTGAACATGACTTTAGATTACGAAAAAAGTTTATGGAGTGACAGTAATCAATCTGAGTTGTATGGTAATTTTGTCAATCAGGATCGATTTGCCCTTGGATTTACTTATAGAACTAAAAAGAATGTTCGAAAATATTGGGATAGAATTCAATATGCGACAGGGGTAAACTTTGATACCGGTTACCTGGAAGTCGACGGAAAACGTGTCAATAATGCAGCGGTTTCTTTTGGACTTTCTTTACCACTGGAAAACACATATTCGGCCCTGAATATTTCGTATTCGTACGGACAAAAAGGAAGTATTTCGAACAATTTAATAAAAGAGAATTATCACAAACTATCTCTTAATTTATCATTAGATGGAATATGGTTTATTAAACGAAAAATAGATTAAGGGCTTAAAAGTCTTTTTGAATTACAGGATATTTATATTCTAAAATTGATTTTAAAACCTCAGGATTTGAATTGACATAAAATACAGGATCGCTTTTTTGATTGTCATTAAAACCAACTTTATCGCGCAAAATATTTTGAGTTTGTCTTGCAACAGCTTCCCCAGAATCAATAATCTGAATATGCTCCGGTAGTATTTTTTTAATCTGAGGAATTAAGTAAGGGTAGTGGCTACAACCCAAAACAAGGTAGTCTATATTAGCATCGATCATAGGCTGTAAGTATGATTCTAATAATTGAGTCATTTCAGGAGAATTTAGATTTCCGTCTTCGATAAGCTGAACCAGTCCGTAGCCCACTTGTTCAATTATTTTAGTGTTCTGGAACATCTCTGCCGTTTTATTGAATAACTCGCTATTCAGCGTTCCTTTAGTAGCTAAAATACCAATTACTTGTGTTTTTGAGTTATTAGCAGCCGGCTTTATGGCAGGTTCAATTCCTATAAACGGGATATCATAATCTGCACGAAGTTCTAATATAGCATTTGTCGTCGCGGTATTGCATGCAACAACAATAAGTTTGCAATTCATGTCAAGTAAAAAATCAACATTTTTTTTGCTCAGGGCAACAATCTCTTCTTTTGTTCTTTGACCATAAGGAGCATTTTTACTATCGGCTAAATAAATTGTTTTTTCGTTTGGAAGTAAGTCGTGAATGGCATTCCAGATGGAAGTTCCTCCAATACCAGAATCAAAAACGCCTATAGGATTGTTATTCGTCATGATACAAATTTAGTGTTTTTTGAAATAATTTAGTATTCCAATTTACGTGAAATGTGCGAATATTTCGGTTTTTTAGTTTTAATTAAATGTAAAAAAAAACTGCTTAAATCTTTACAGGTTTAAGCAGTTTTTTTTTATTTTAAGAAATCTGTTTTTTAGAATCCTAAATCTTTTTTTACATCAGCAGTCAAGTTTGGACCATCAGCTAATAAAAGAGTAGAACCATCTAATACATATTGGAAACCTTTAGCTTTTCCAACTTTTTGGATAGAAGCTCTAACTTTTTCCATTAATGGTTTTACGATGTCAGTTTCTTTTTGTTGTAATTCTTTTTGAGCGTTGTCTCTGTAGTCAACAATTCTTTTTTGCATGTCTTGAACTTCTTTAGAACGTTCTCCGTTTACAGCATCAGTTACAGTTGCAGCTTCACCTTCATACTTTTTGATTTTTACTTGGTATTCGTCAACCATTTTTTTGTATTCTGCATCGTATGTACCGCTTAATTTTTGTAATTGGTTTTGTGCATCCAGCATTGCAGGCATTTTCGACATAATCTCGCTAACATCAACATGAGCTACCTTAGCTTGTGCGTTCATTGTGTTACTTGCTCCTAAAATTAAAATGGCAGCAATTAGTAAAGTTTTGATTTGTTTCATCATTTTTAAAAATATTAATTAATTATTGGTCGTATTTGATTTTTGTGTTTCGGCCTCTTTCGCTTTTTTGGCCGCTTCTCTTTCTTCTAAAATTTTCTTCCTTCTTTCTTCTAATTCTTTTTTACGCTCTTCGTAAAGCTTTTGTCTTTCTGCTGCTTTATCAACTGCGGGTACTGTAGTTGTTGGTTCAGTCCCTGTTGTTGTGGCAGGTTTTGCTGTTGCGTCAGTAGCAGTTTTGGTTGCCTCTGTTTTAGCTGGTTCAGAAACCGTGCCATTTTTTTTCGCTTCTCTTTCAGCTGCAATTGCTTTTCTTCGATCGTCGTATTCTTTTTTCTTAGCTTCCTGCTCTAATCGTCTGTCTTCAATTAATTTTTCTCTGGCAGCTCTTTTCTCGTCTAATACTTTTTGTCTGTCCTGCATTGCTGGATTTTCATCAATCGCATTTTCGATTTTTTCTTTGGCTTCCTGGTCTTTCAATTGTTTTTTGGTCAATTGCTCGCGCTTATCAGTTCGGTTTAAAACACGTATAACCTGATCGCTAATATCAAATCTTTTATTGCTAAAAAGCATTGTTAAATCAGATGATTTATCAAAGATAAAATCATAATTTTTAGCTTCTGCTATATCCTGAACAGCAGTAAAAACCTGATCTTGTATTGGCTTTGCCAATGATGCTTTTTGATGGATCAAGTTTCCATTAGCTCCAAATTGCTTCTCCTGATACGTGAGCATTTCATCTTCCAGAAACTTAATTTCTGTTTCCCTTTCATCAATAAGTTCTTTGGTTAGTAAAGCTCTTTCGGCTTTAAGACCCTCTTTAAGTTTATTGATGTCGAGTTTTTTGGCTTCTATATCTTGTTTCCACTTTTGGGCTTTTAGCTCTAATTGAGCCTTAGCTTCTTTATAATCTGAAACATTTTCTAGAATATATTCCATGTCGATGTAACCAATCCTTGTCGTCCTCGTCTGAGCCTGACTTGTATATGCTACAATCAAAGCTGAAAATATAAATAAAAATTGTTTTCTCATAATACTAGTCTATTTGAAATTTCAAACAAATGTACTAAAATTTCTACTAAAACTGTTGTCCAATAATAAAGTGAATTTCTTTACCATGTGCTTTAGTTTCTCCTGGTTGAGGATCAAATCCGTAACCCCAGTCAATACCTAATAATCCAAACGCAGGCATGAATACACGTAAACCAACACCAGCAGAACGATAAAGGTCAAATGGGTTGTAATCTTTAAAAGTTGGATATGATGAACCAGCTTCTAAAAAGGCCAACGCATAGATCGACGCAGATGATTTTAATGTAATTGGATAACGTAATTCCATTGAGAATTTGTTATAAATTGTTGCTCCAATTTGCTCATTGTTGGCATTTACAGGAGTTAATGAGTTATTTTCATAACCTCTTAATCCGATAGTTTCTCTACCATCCATTGAGTAACTTTGCATTCCGTCTCCTCCTAAATAGAAACGTTCAAACGGTACAACACCTCTTGTTTGATCGTAAGCACCTAAGAAACCAAACTCTGTTAATGTTCTAAGAACTAATTTACCATACAGTTTAGTATACCAGTCTGCTTTAAATTTAATTTTATAATACTCTAACCAGTTGTATTTCTTTTGATCGACTTTCCCCTGATCAGTATCTGCACTGGCAAAATCAGATCCAACACTTACAATTCCTGACTGACCGTTTACAGTTTCTGTTTTTACGTAATCACCAGTATTAAGAGGTTGGCCGTCTACCCCAGAAGTTGGCGATCCTGTATATTGTGATTTGTATTCTTTTTCATTTTGTAAATTCCCATAATCAATACCATTAAATAATGAATAAGGAGGTGTTACTTTTGCAGAAATACTAAAGTCTGAACCGTAAGTTGGGAATATTGGGTTAACCCCTTTATTACTTCTTGAAAGTCCAATTGTATAGGCTAAGTTTCTCGATGCTCCGTTACCAAATGTAAATAATCCTGTGTTGTAATTATTTAAGTCATAATGTTGGTAACTTACAGATTGTGATAATACGAAGTAATCATCCGGCACAGTAAGACGTTTAGCTAAACCTACTTGTAATGTTAAGATGTTAAAACTTTTACTTTTATCTACACTTCTTGTCGCATAATTGTTCAGGAATTGTTTACTGTACGATATAGATGAACTAAATTGTACTGGTTTTTTACCTCCAAACCATGGTTCTGAGAACGATATACTATACGTTTGGAAATAAGTACTTCCTTGTAAACGAAGCGATACTTTTTGCCCGTCTCCCATTGGTAATGGTTTATAAGACTCTTTATTAAATATATTTCTTGCAGAGAAGTTGTTAAAAGATAATCCTAAGGTTCCAATGAAACCTCCACCACCGTAACCTCCCTGAAGTTCAACCTGGCTGGATCCTTTTTCTACTACGTGGTATTCGATATCAACAGTTCCTGCAGCGGCATCAACATTCTTGAATTTTGGATCAATTGCTTCAGGATCAAAGAATCCTAATTGTCCAATTTCACGAATAGTTCTAACCAATTGTTCTTTGCTGTATTTTTCTCCCGGCTTAGTTCTAAGCTCACGGTAGATAACGTGGTCATTGGTTTTGTCGTTTCCTACTACAGATATTTTATTAAAATAAGCAATAGGTCCTTCTGTAACCCTGATTTCAAAATCGATAGTATCGTTTACTGTTTTTACCTCTACAGCATTGATATTAGAGAACAAATAACCATTGTTTTGGTATAAGTTTGTAATGTCTTCTGCATCAGGTTTTGTTTTGTCGGCGATACGTTTTTCAAGTAAAACTCCATTATAAGTTTCACCTTTTTTAATTCCTAAATAACGGCTTAACAATTGATCGGGATACACTGTATTTCCAAGGAATTTAATATTACCAAAGTAATATTTGTTTCCTTCTTCCATCTTTATTTTGATGGCAAGCATATTTTTCTTCTTGTTATACGTAACAGAATCATAAATAATACGTGCATCACGATATCCTTTTTCTTTATAGGTAGCAACAACTTTTTCTAAGTCGGTTTTGTATTTTTCAGGAATAAACTTTGAAGATTTTAAAATACGAAGCACATTTTTTTGCTTTGTATCTTTCATAGCAGCTCTTAATTGAGAGCTGGTAAGTTGTTTATTTCCAATGAAATCGATACTGCTGATTTTTACTTTATCACCTTTGTCTACCCGAACAAGCATATTTACGTGATGACCGTTTACGGTATCAAGAGTATTTGTAATGGTAACTTTGGTGTTATAGAATCCGTCTTTTTTATACTTGTTTTCTATATAATTTTTGGTTGTCGTAATTAAGTTTTCGTTGACAATTTTGTTTTTGGTCAAATTGTTGTCCTTAATTAGTCCTTCGACTTTACTTTTCTTTATACCAACGAATTTTACCTCATTTAGTTTAGGAAGCTCAACAATGTTAAGGTCTAAATAAATACTGTCATTTTCGATTTTGTTGACGTAGAAGGCAATTTCATCAAATAGGCCAAGTTTACCTAACTTTTTGATAGCGCCACTGATTTCTTCACCAGGTACGGCTATTTCCTGTCCTTTTTGAAGGCCGGAAAAGGTAACAACAGTTTGTTCATTGAAGCTTATTTTACCAACAACAGAAACTTTAGCAAGAATATATTTTTTTCCCTGATCAAAAGGAACTCTTTCTTGTGCTTTTATTTGTGAAAAACTACCCAAAAGAACTAGGGTAAGGACTATTTGTATTCTTTTTTGTAACACTAAAATATTATTTAATTTGTTCACTGGTTTTTCCAAATCTACGTTCTCTTTTTTGATAACTAATAATAGCCTCATATAAATCTTGATCTTTAAAGTCTGGCCACAAGACATTAGTAAAATATAATTCTGCATAGGCGATTTGCCACAACAAAAAATTACTTATTCTATGTTCTCCACTTGTTCGTATTAATAAATCTACGTCAGGTAAATTTTGCGTGTAAAGATGCTCATTTATAATTGAATCGTCAATACCGTCTATTGAAATTATATTATTTTTAACTTTATCACTGATGATTCTCACGGCATTTACCAATTCTTCTCTTGATCCGTAACTTAAAGCCAGGGTTAGAGTAAGACGGGTATTATTTTTTGTTTTGTCTATTACATCCAACAACTCTTTTTGAGCTGATTTTGGTAATTTGTCAAGATTTCCAATTGCATTAAGTTTGATATTGTTTTCCTGCAAAGTAACAAGCTCTTTTTTTAATGAATTGATTAATATTCTCATTAATGCCTCGACCTCTAATTTAGGACGATTCCAGTTTTCTGTAGAAAAAGCATATAATGTTAAGTACTCAATACCAAGTTTGGCACAAGTTGTAATTGTTTTTTTTACAGATTTTGTTCCGTTTTCGTGACCAAATGCTCTTAAAAAACCTTGTTGTTTTGCCCAACGGCCATTTCCGTCCATAATTATGGCCAAATGTTTGGGTAAGTTTGTGTGATCTATAGAGTCTAGTAAATTCATTTTATTAATATGCGCAATAGCAAGGTTTTTGTCCAAAGGTATATGTTAAAGTGATACCTGAAAACACATACCAGTCATTATTATTTAAATTTCCAAATTGCAGTACGTTTGCACTGTTTGTATTGGGGTTGCTTCCGTCAATATTGTCTGTAAAAGTGTAACGGGCTCCAACTTCGGCTCCTAAAACCCAGTGCGGTGCTATATTCGATTTTATACCTAATATAATAGGTATAGCAAACGAACTTCCGTTTTGCTTTTGCATTACGTCTGGATTTGCAATGTTACGATACAATTGGTCATAAAGAAAAAAACTTACTCCCGAATATATATAAGGAGTAACCTTTGTATGGTAATCATGCAGATTAAAATCGAAAAAATTAAATTCTAATCCTGCAGATAGTTCTTTTATGTCATTTTTGAAACTATAACCTCTCAGGTTTCGTCCTGTTTCTTTCGAATCCAGGTCATTTCCCGCTACAGTTGACTGCGTATAAGAAAAGCGATACGCATGACGCGGACTTTTATTCCATTTATACAAAATACCAATAGCCAGTTTTTCAGGAGCAATATAAGTAGTACTTCCTACGTCACCAACAAAGTTACTTCCACCAACAAAAACACCAATCTCATTGATTTGAGCATTTAGTGTGATAAAGGGGAAAAAACATAACAATAAATTAAAAATTTTCTTCATTTAATTCAAAATTGCGTGCAAATATAATAATTATCGATACGAATCAACGTTCCTTTAGTTAAATGTGCTTTTTTTTAAATTTACAATATGATTTTGAGACATTTAATGATGATTCGATACATGCAGAACGGCAAATAGTGGTATTATCGTATAGTGGTGAATCATAAAAGGGCTTAATTTCTCTTATCTTCTCCCCAAAGTAATTTATTTCGTAAGGTTTTTAAGAAAGTTTCCTCTGGAATTTCGATCATATTTATTTTAAAGTCTGTTTTTCGGATTGTTAAAACCGATTCGTTTTTTACCGAAGCAATTCTGGAATCTAACGAAACTAAATATCGATCTTCTCTTCCTGAAACACGAAGTTTAATCTCTGTGCTATCCGGGATTACAAGGGGTCTGGCGTTTAAATTATGTGGGGCAATTGGTGTAATGACTAAACTTTCGACATTTGGAGTTAAAATGGGGCCTCCGCAGCTTAGTGAATATCCTGTAGAACCGGTAGGTGTAGAAATAATCAGGCCATCTGCCCAATATGAGTTTAAATATTCGTCATTTAAATAGGTATCAACCGTAATCATCGATGTAGTATCTTTTCGGCTCACAGTCACTTCATTCATGGCAAAATTCAGATTCTCTTCGATTGCGTCGTTTTTTGGATCACAAGTTATGCTGAGTAACGTTCTTTCAGAAATCGTATAGTTTTTATCAATTACAAACTGTAAAAAATTATCAATACTCTCTTTAGGAACAGTGGCCAGAAATCCTAATCTTCCCGCATTAATTCCTAATATAGGTACACCTGAGTTACGTACTAAAGTTGCGGCTCTTAAAATGGTTCCGTCACCGCCAATACTAATTAGCATCTCAAAACTATCATCTAAAGATGTGCTTGACGAAAAAGTTTTGTACTCTTTTTTAACGAGCTCTTTTTCATAAAGCATTTCCAGAAAGTTTTCTTCAATTACCATCTCGACATTATTCGACTTAAAAAACAAGAAAATGTCTTTAATTATAGGTTCGGTACTGTTTTGATAATATTGTCCGTAAATGGCTATTTTCATCTGATGTTTAATCGATTTTTTTGTTGAATTGTTTAATCGTTAATTTTTTCGTCAAAATGATTAACCAGTTAACCACTTCAACAATCATATTATATATTAAGGTATTTGTCTAAGTAATCGGAGCGTTCTTTCAGGCTATTGATGTAAGCGTCTTCCTGATGTTCTGAAATAATTTCATAACCATATCTTCTATATGTCTGAATAATTTCATTCATAGGCCCAACGCCAATTTTTATGGTAATTTGTACATTCTCGAGATCAGCTTCAGATACAAAACAGCCCAGGATTTTACCATTATTGCTTTCTACAATTTGGGTTACCTGACCCATAGAATAATCTAAAAGCCCTTTTTGAACGATAATTATGCCGCCTTGCTCTTTTAAAAATGGAGTTTCCTGAAAAAATTTCATGATATCTTCCATTTCATAATAGCCAATGTAAGCATTGTTTTCGTCAAGAACCGATACTACATTAGTATGATTCTTTGCAAAAACTTCTAAAACATCAAGCCACATCATCGATTTTCGGGCAAAAAAGCGTTCCAGAGTATATTTGTAATCAATAACTTTTTTATCTGTATCAAAAGTTTCAACATCATCAGCAGCGATACTTCCAATGAAAATTCCGTTTTCCAAAACCGGAAAATGCGAAAAATTCAAATCAGCAAAAAAGTCCTGAACCGTGGCTATCGTTTCCTGACTGTCTATCGCTCTAAAATCATTGGTGATATAGTTTATAATTTCTGTCATAAATCTGTTAAGGATATTTCATGCAAAATAATCAAAAAATAGCAAAAACTGCTACGTTTTACTTTGTATTTTTGTCGTAACAAATATAGTGTTACTAGAATTAATTATCTATTTATATGACAAAGTTAAGTGTAAATATCAATAAAATTGCAACCCTTCGAAATGCACGAGGAGGAAATGTTCCTGATTTATTAAAAGTAGCGACGGATATTCAGAAATTCGGAGCACAAGGAATTACGATTCATCCACGTCCGGATGAGCGTCATATTCGTTATCAGGATGCGCGTGATTTAAAAGCAATTGTTCATACCGAATATAATATCGAAGGAAATCCTCAGCATAATTTTATCGATTTGGTTTTAGAATGCAAGCCAACGCAGGTAACATTAGTTCCTGATGCAATTGGAGCAATTACATCTTCTGCAGGTTGGGACACGATAAAAAATCAGGACTATTTGACTGAAGTTATTCAGGAATTTCAGCGTAACGGAATCAGAACGTCGATTTTTGTTGATCCGGTTTTGGAAATTATCGAAGGAGCAAAAAAAACAGGAACAGATCGCATCGAATTGTATACCGAGGCTTTTGCACACCAATATGATTTAGGAAACAAAAACGGAATCGATCCTTATGTAAAAGCAGCAGAATTGGCCAACGAATTAGGTTTAGGAATTAATGCCGGTCACGATTTAAGTTTAGATAATGTACAGTTCTTTAACCAAAATATTCCAGGTTTGTTAGAAGTTTCTATTGGTCACGCTTTGATTGCAGAGGCATTATATCTTGGTTTGGATAATGTAGTGAATATGTATTTGAATAAATTGAAATAGATTTTTTGAAGTTTATTTCACAGAGTTGCACTAAGAATGCACAGAGATTCTCAAAAAAAATGAAGAAAATTCAGGAGTTGCTTGCGTAGCTTTATGTGATCTTTAAGGATAAAATAAATATTTAAAGTAAAATTTAATGTTATACTCAAAAATAGAAGGCGAAGGAAAACCATTCGTGATCATGCACGGATTTTTAGGAATGTCTGATAACTGGAAAACTTTGGCAGGACAATATGTAGAAGCCGGATTTCAGGTTCATATTTTAGATTTACGAAATCACGGACGTAGTTTTCATTCAGACGAATGGAGTTATGAAGCCATGGTGCAGGATGTTTTCGAATATTGTCAGGCAAATCAATTAACCAGAATAGATATTCTTGGACATTCGATGGGCGGAAAAGTAGCCATGCTTTTTGCCACCACACATCCTGAAATTGTAGACAAACTAATTGTGGCCGATATTGGCCCAAGATTTTACAAACAACACCATCAGGATATTTTGGCAGGTTTAAATGCAATAGATTTTTCTGTAAAACCAAGCCGTAATGATGTCGAAGCAACTTTGTCAGAATACGTTCCTGATTTTGGAACACGTCAGTTTTTATTAAAAAACTTATATTGGCAGGAACCCGGGCAATTGGCTTTTAGATTCAATCTTGCCGCTTTCAATAATAATCTGGATGCTATCGGGAAAGCTTTAGATGAGAATTTGGTTTTCGATAAACCAACCTTATTTATTCGCGGAGGAAGTTCAGGATATATCCAGGATTCAGATTTTGAAGCCATTCGTCGACAATTTCCAAATGTTAAGTTCGAAACGATTCCAAATGCAGGACATTGGCTTCATGCTGAAAATCCTAAATTATTTTTTGAATTAACGACTCAGTTTTTAAAAGAATAAAAAAGTTTCCACGAATTTACGCGAATGTTAATTCAATTTTGTCTCAATTTTAATTTGTGAAAATTGTGGCAAAAAAAAACCTTTTAATCTGTGGCAAAAAAATAATAATAAAATTCCTTACTTTTATTAAAATTTTAAAATCAAAAAATATGAAAATATTACTTAGACTCCTTGTTACTGCGGCCTTGGTGTTGTTAATTGCTAATTTTTTAACCGGAGTACATGTCGCAAGTTTTGGCACGGCAGTAATCGTTGCGATTGTTTTAGGATTGCTAAATCTTTTTATAAAACCAATATTGGTTATCCTGACATTGCCGGTTACCTTTATAACTTTAGGTTTATTTTTATTAGTAATTAATGCTGTCATTATTATGTTGTGTACCAATATTGTCGGAGGTTTTGCAGTCGACTCATTCTGGACCGCATTATTGTTTAGTGTCATACTGTCTATTCTTCAGTCTATTACTTATAAGATACTTGGAGACGACAAATAAAATAAATATTGAAAGCGTGTTTAAAACGTCTTCAAATACAATAGATTAAAAACTTGGTTGGGTTGCAAAAATTTTATAATTTTGCAACCCAATTTTATTATGTAAATTAAAGAAGAAGATGGATATTAAAAGAGTAGCAATAGACGCTGTGAATGAAACGATCGTAATGACAGTTGTTCACATGGATTATAAAGGTCAAGTAGCAAAAAGAATAAACGAAAAAATGCCATTGGCTACCGTAAAAGGTTTTAGAAAAGGACAAGTTCCTAAAGACCTTGTTGAAAAACAATACGGAAAAGCGATTAAGCAAGAAGAAGTTAAAAAAGTAGTTGATTTGGCTTTAGAGCGTTTTGTTCAATCTGAAAGATTAAATCTTTTAGGAACTCCTCTTGCTAAAGAAAACGAAAACTTTGATTGGGATGCTGAAGAACTAACTTTCGAATACGAAATTGGTTTAGTACCAAACTTTGAAATTGACTTAGAAGCGAAAAATGATATCGTAAAATATATCGTTACTGCTGATGATAAATTAATCGACGGACAAGTAGAGCGTATCCAAAAACAATTCGGGAAAGCAATTCCACAAGATAAAGTAGAAGCTGATTCAGATTTAACCGGAACTTTCTCAAACGAAGAAAAAGGAATCAACAATACTACTACAATTGCTGTATCTACTTTCAACAAAGCTGCTGCTGATAAATTCATCGGTAAAAAAGTTGGAGATGTTGTTACAGTAAGCACAAAAGGTTTATTTGCAGATGATCACCAATTAATGGATTACTTAAAAGTAGCTCATGATGATGTTCACGGTTTAGATATCGAAGTAAACTTTACTATCGAAGCAATCAACGGAGCAGAATTGGCAGAATTAAACCAAGAGCTTTTTGATAAACTTTTTGGAGAAGGAAAAGTAGCTTCACTTGAAGATTTGAAAGCTAAAATCAAAGAAGATGCTGAAGCGCAATTCGCACAGCAAGCAGATCAAAAATTATTGTTAGACGTTCAGGATTTCCTTATCGAAAGCACAAAATTTGATTTACCAGCAGAATTCCTTAAAAAATGGTTACAAACTGTTGGAGAGAAAAAACTTTCTGCAGAAGAAGCTGAAGTTGAATACGCAAGATCTGAAAAAGGATTACGTTTTCAATTGATCGAAGGAAAAGCAATGGCACAAAGTAATATCCAAATTACATTCGAAGATTTGAAAGCTTTTACAACAAACGCTATCAGACAACAAATGGCTCAATTTGGACAAACAAATCCAACTGACGAAGAAGTACAAGGAATCGTGGCTAGAGTATTATCTAACCAGGAAGAAGTAAAAAGACTTTCTGAGCAAGTTGTAGCTGAAAAATTGTTAGAAGTGTTTAAAGAAAAAGCAAATCCAACAACTAAAGAAGTAACTTACGAAGAATTTATTGCTGCGTCTTACGGAGAATAATTTCTAAAACAATAAGTATATTTGAGCGTCGGGAAGTTTTTTCCTGACGCTCTTTTGTTTTAATTTATTTTTGATTACTTTTCAGAAGCTAATCCAGCTATTCGTTACAAGTTTTTTCTTCCGTTTAAGTTTTTCAAATTCTTGCAAGAGCTTCTTTCAGTCGCTTTCCAAGAATAAAAAAACTAAAAAACGGAATTCAAAAAGCTTTTCACTGCTATCTGGGCTATTTAAGAAGCGAGTTCAAAAACTTGAAACCTGAAACAAAATTAAACTTGAAATAAAAAACTAAGACAAATTGACATCCTTTAGAAAGAGGTACAACCTTTGATGAAGAATAGATACAGATATAACATAAACTTAGAACACTTAAAATATGAACTACGGTAAAGAATTCAAAAAATTTGCTACAAAGCACCAGGGAGTAAATGCAATGTACTACGACAAAATCGTAGCAGCAATGAACCCAACAAACATGACTCCATATATTATCGAAGAGCGTCAGTTGAATATTTCTCAATTAGATGTTTTTTCAAGATTAATGATGGACAGAATCATCTTTTTAGGAACAGGTATCGACGATCAAATCGCAAATATCGTTCAGGCTCAGTTATTATTTTTAGAAAGTGCTGATGCATCAAAAGACATTCAAATTTATCTAAATTCTCCAGGAGGAAGCGTTTACGCAGGATTAGGGATTTATGATACCATGCAATACATCAAACCAGATGTAGCGACAATTTGTACCGGTATGGCAGCCTCAATGGGAGCTGTATTATTATGTGCAGGAGCAGAAGGAAAACGTTCGGCATTGCCACATTCAAGAGTAATGATTCACCAGCCATCAGGAGGAGCACAAGGTGTTGCAACAGATATGGAAATCAACTTACGCGAAATGTTGAAACTAAAAGATGAATTATATCATATCATCTCTCAGCATTCAGGACAAACTTTTGACAAAGTGCACAAAGACAGTGAGCGTGATTACTGGATGAAAGCTGACGAAGCAAAAGAATACGGAATGATTGATGAAGTATTGAGAAGAAGCTAATTTTTTTTTAAGGTTCAAAGTTACAAAGGAACTAAGGTTCTGAGGTTAACTTGAAACTTGAAACAAAATTAAACTTGAAACAAAAATAAAAAGTTAATAGCTTGCTAAGTTTTTGAGGTTTTATTGGTAAATCTCAGAAACTTAGTAACTTTGCGACTTATGTAACTAAAAAAGAATGGCTAAAGTAGTATTAGAATGTTCGTTTTGTGGAAGAAAAAAGCCAGAAACCAATTTATTGATTGCAGGTATTAATGCACATATCTGTGATAAGTGTATTGAACAAGCACACGGAATTGTAATAGAAGAATTAAAATCAAGCGGAAGCGCGAAACTTGTTGGGGATTTAATTTTAAAGAAACCAAAAGAAATCAGAGCTTTCCTGGATCAATATGTTATTGGTCAGGATCAGACAAAAAAAGTAATGTCGGTTGCGGTTTACAATCACTACAAACGTTTAATGCAACAGCAATTAGACGATGAAGTAGAGATCGAAAAAAGTAACATCATTATGGTAGGTCAAACCGGAACCGGAAAAACATTGGTAGCAAAAACTATCGCAAAAATGTTAGATGTTCCTTTGGCTATTGTTGATGCAACTGTACTTACAGAAGCAGGTTATGTAGGTGAAGATGTCGAAAGTATTTTGACACGTTTACTTCAAGCCGCTGATTATGACGTAACCAAAGCAGAAAGAGGAATCGTATTTATTGATGAGATTGATAAAATTGCCCGTAAGAGCGATAATCCATCGATAACACGTGACGTTTCTGGTGAAGGAGTACAACAAGCTTTACTAAAATTATTAGAGGGAACAGTTGTAAACGTACCACCAAAAGGAGGACGTAAACACCCGGACCAGAAATTTGTTGAGGTAAATACTCAAAACATCCTGTTTATTGCAGGTGGAGCTTTTGATGGAGTAGAACGTATTATTTCTAAACGTTTAAACCGTCAGGCAGTTGGATATTCAACATCTAAAAATGTAGACAATATCGACAAAGACAATTTATTGCAATATATCATTCCAAAAGATATTAAAGATTTTGGTTTGATTCCTGAAATTATTGGTCGTTTGCCAGTTTTAACACACATGGATCCTCTTGATAGAGAAACTTTGCGTGCTATTTTGACACAACCTAAAAATGCATTAATCAAACAATATCAAAAATTATTCTTAATGGATGATGTTGAATTTAATATTTCAGATGAAGCATTAGATTTTATTGTTGATAAAGCATTAGAATACAAATTAGGAGCTCGTGGATTACGTTCGTTATGCGAAGCTATCTTAACAGATGCGATGTACGAATTACCAAGTTCAGATGATAAAGTTTTGACAATCGATAAAGATTACGCAAAACATACTTTGAATAAAAATTTATTGAAGCGTATGGAAATTGCTTCATAAATCTTGATATTACGTTGTAAAAGTTCAAAACTTTGACAACGTTTACCTAAAACCTGCTCCTTTATTTGAGCAGGTTTTTTTATGCTTTTTCGTTTTTCTGTATAATTATCTTTACCAAAGAGATTGGCATATTTGTTTTTTGTTCCATAGGAACATTTCATCGGTAGTCAAATATGTATGACGTTTTTTTACGTTCCGTAGGAACGTTTGATTTTATAAATTATAATGGTAAAAACATATATAAATTGCAAACACAATTTGTCAAACGTCCCTCAGGGATGATATTTCTCACGATGCATTTTTTTCTACCCATGAGATGTTCCGATGGAACAAATTGTTTTTTGCTAACTATTTTTGATTTCAAAAGTCTGAAACCTTGAAAAGAAAATGATCTTATATTTTAAACGCAAAAACTTTTCTTTTTTTATAAAAGCTAATAGAAGAAAAACTTAGCGTTCTCTGCGTTAAAATTTTTTTATCTCTCCGCAGGTTTTAGAATTGATTATCTGTTTTTCTGTAAATTGCCGTTATGAAAAAAATATTCCTCATCATAAGTTTGTTGTTGATATTATCCTGCAAAGACAAGAAAGAAGTTTGGGCAGCAAGAATCTCGAATGCTGAAAAAGCAGTAGAAATTATTCCTGAAGAAAAACCCCGCAGCGAAATCAAAGACATTGAGTACAATACTTATTATAAAGAAGCTCAACAATATTGCAAACGTAATAACCTCAATCAGAATACATTTTTTCTGATCGACTTAGGCATACATTCTGGTTTAAAGAGATTTTTTGTGTATGATTTTAAAAAGAATAAAATAACAAAATCATATATGGTAAGCCACGGCTGCGGCGATAATAGCTGGGGCGCAACGATGTCTAAAGAAAATGCACCAATAAGCAATGAATTCGATTCGCATTGTTCGTCGATAGGTAAATTTATTATTTTGGATCGTGGAGTGAGTCAGTGGGGAATAAAAGTAAATTATGTTTTGCAGGGAAAAGAAAAAACAAATTCGCATGCCAGAAGCCGCGCTATAGTGTTGCATTCCTGGGAAGCCATTTCAAGCGACGAAGTCTATCCTAAAGGAACTCCGGAAGGTTGGGGATGTCCCGCAGTTTCTAATATAGATATGAAAGAAATTGATAAACTCCTGAAAGAAAATAAAAAAGTCCTGATGTGGATTGTTAAATCATAAAGCTGGTTTAAATCCCAATCTGATTGTCTTATGAAAATAAAAATATCTCGTATAGCCCTGATCGAAATGGCATCCTTTTGCTGTGGGGTTCACAGCAAAAGATATAGTGGAGAGCAGGACAAAATGTCTTTCGGGATAAAACTTCTGCTCCTGAAAAAAATTACTGCACTCTAAATTTTTCGCGATATTCTATGGGTTTCATGCCCACCATTTTAAAGAATACTTTACGAAATGCTTTTGGATCATTGTAACCGGTTTTTTCGATAATTTCTGAAATTGAAAGCTGGGTTTGTTCCAGATATTTCTTCGAACTTTCTACCCTTATATTTTGCAGATATTCAATTGGCGGAATTCCCGTAACTTGTTTGAATCGTCGTGTCATGTTTCGGGCGCTTGTGGGGATATCTTTGGTGATTTCTTCCAGTTTTTCGATAGTTTGATACTGACTTTCTATTTTTTGCTGCAACATCGCAACCAAAGCATCGTTGTGCAAATGATTGGGTCTGAAAGTACTAAAATAGCTTTGTTTGTATCGGTTTAAATCAATCGAGAAAATCTTGGCGATCTGAACGGCAATCTCGTTTCCGCAATATTTCTGAACTAAAAGAATCAATAAATGAAAGGTTGAGGTTGAGCCGCCGCTGGTATATAAACTGCCATCTGCCGTTAGAGTTTCTTCGGCTTTTAGTTTTACTAACGGAAAAGCTTTTGTAAACGCACTACAAGCATCAACATGAGTTGTAGCCAATTTTTCGTTTAATAATCCTGAAGCCGCAAACAAAAAAGCACCGGTACAAAAACTCGCCAATTCGGCTCCGGATTGATGTTGTTTTTTGAGCCAGGGAATAAAATTCTTGTTCTTGGCGATCATTTCGCTCATATTATCTGTAGTAAAAGCAGGGATTAAAATCAGATCTAAAACTTCAGCCGAATCTTCAATGGCGTTCACTTCGTACCCAAACAAACGTTCTTCGTTGATTTGTTCGGAAGATTGAAATATCATAATTTCAAAATATTTATCTCCTTTAGAAAGTTTATTAGCCGTTTCAAAAACTTCTAAAATAGCAGCTATACTTAATAATTTATAGTCATGGGGTACAATTAAGCCTATTTTCTTACTCATAATGATTTGTATTTTAGAAAAATGATAACATGCAAAAATAGCTAATTTGTCTTAAATGACCCTAAAGTTGACTTTTAATGTATGTTAAAGCTTTGTGTAATGTTTTAAATTTGTTTAATAAATTTTGTAAGTTTATGTATTAACTAGTATAAATTTAAGAAAAACACAATGATAACAGTACAAAATACGATTAATGCATCGATAGACAAAGTTTGGGAATTCTGGACACAACCTGAACACATTAAAAATTGGAGTTTTGCTTCGGCAGAATGGCATACGCCTTATGCAGAAAATGATTTAAGGGTAGGAGGAAAATTCAAATCGACCATGGCGGCAAAAGATGGCAGCATGAGTTTTGATTTTGGAGGTGAATATACTTTGGTCGAAAAAAATAAAGCGATTGAATATGTAATGGAAGATGGCAGAAAAGTTGAGATTACTTTTACAGAAACCCCGGACGGAGTAGAAATTATAGAAAGCTTTGATCCTGAAACTCAAAATTCAGACGAAATGCAACAAGGAGGCTGGAACGCAATTCTGGATAATTTTAAAAGTTATGTAGAGCAAAATTAGTTTTTTTTAGGTTCAAAGTGACAGAGTTGCAAAGGAACAAAGTTTTTAAGTTTAGTAAAAAAAGCTTTGTGCCTTAGTGCCTTTGCGGCAAAAGACAATCATACTTAAATTTCCTTATATAACTGATATGGTTTAAAATAATAAAAAAAAACAAAAAACTATGGCAAAACAAATATGGCTGAATTTGCCAGTCAAGGATGTGGCAAAAGCAAAAGATTTTTTCTGGAAAATAGGTTTTTCTTTTAATGAGCAACATGATACGCCCAACTCAACATGCATGGTCGTAGGTGAATCACATTTTGTTGTTATGCTTTTTGAAGAATCATTATTTACAGGTTTCTCTCAAAACAAACTGACAGATACGCAATCAAGTTCAGAAGTTTTGATTTCGATTGATGCAGAAAGTGTTTCAGAAGTTGATGAATTAGCAAAAAAAGTTGAAGAAGCCGGCGGAACGATTTTTTCTCCTCCGGTAGAAAGTCAAGGCTGGATGTATGGCTTTGGTTTTGCAGATTTAGACGGTCATCGCTGGAATGTTTTATTTATGGATTTTAGTAAATTATCATAATTATGGAAACATTAGAATTTAAAATCAGAATCAAAGCTCCGGCCGAAAAAGTGTGGTCGGTTTTATGGAACGATGAAACTTATAAAAAATGGACAGGAGTTTTTTGTGAAGGATCATATACCATAACGGATTGGAATCAAGGTGATAAAGTGCATTTCATGTCTCCCAATGGAGAAGGAATGTATAGTATTATTGAAACTAAAATTCCAAATGAATATATGGCTTTTAAACATTTAGGCGAAATAAAAGACTTTAAAGAGTTGCCTATTACCGAAGAAACAAAAAAGTGGAGCGGGTCAATGGAAACCTATCGACTGACTCCGGATGATGAATTTATAGATTTAGTCGCTCAGGTTGATACGGTCGAAAAGTATATCGATTATTTTAAAGGAGTTTTCCCGAAAGGATTAGAGGTTGTGAAAGAATTATCGGAAGAAAGAGAATAGAAGAAAGAGAATAGAAGAAAGAGAATAGAAGAAAGAGAATAGAAGAAAGAGAATAGAGGAAAGAGAATAGAGGAAAGAGAATAGAGGAAAGAGAATAGAGGAAAGAGAATAGAGGAAAGAGAATAGAGGAAAGAGGATAGAAGATAGAAGAAAGAGGATAGAAGAAAGAGGATAGATTGCAATAAACAACAAACAATAAGTAATCATGGCAACATCAGTAAACCCTTATTTAATATTTAATGGGAATTGCGAAGAAGCATTTCTGTTTTATAAATCAGTTTTTGGAGGCGAATTTCCGTATATCGGAAAATTCAAAGACATGCCTGCAAATGAAGACGGCGGCTGTGCCGAAATATCAGAGAAAGATGCTAATAGAGTAATGCATGTTTCATTGCCCATTGGAGATACTATTTTGATGGGAAGTGATAGTAACGAGCAATCCGGAGACGTAGCTTTTGGCGGAAATTTTTCAGTATCTATAAATGTTGAAACCACAGAAGAAGCAGATAGAATCTTCAACGGACTTTCGGCAAACGGAACGATTTACATGCCCATGAATAAAACTTTCTGGGGAGCTTATTTCGGAATGTTCAAAGATAAATTCGGCATAAGCTGGATGGTGAATTTCGATGAAAATCAAAAATAATTTTTTTTGTCGCCACGAATTTTAATTGCTTAATTCCTGAATTCGTGGCGGAAAAAATAACCTGACTTGTTACGTTATTTCGATAGTAAAGTATTATTGTTAAATTACTCAATAAAGCGCATTCTTATGTGCTTTTTCTTTTCAAAAAAACAAACAATATTCTTTTTTATCAACAATAGATTGCCGATTTTTGTCGCTTCTTAAAATCAATAGATAAAATGGCAATAGAAGGTAAAGAGATTATTTTATTAAAAGTCTCAGGACATGATAAAATAGGAGTAACAGCAGGTTTAACAGCCGTATTGGCTACTTACGATGCCAATATTTTAGATATTGGTCAGGCTGATATTCATGACACACTTTCTTTAGGGATTTTGTTTGAAATCGAAGCCGGTTCAACTTCAGGTCCCGTTTTAAAAGACTTATTGTTTAAAGCCTATGAACTGGGAGTTAAGGTAAAATTTATTCCAATTTCTGTAGAAGATTACGAAACCTGGGTAAAATCACAATCAAAACAACGTTATATCATCAATATTTTAGGAGAGAAACTGGCAGCTTCACAATTGGCAGCAGTAACTAAAATAATGTCAGATCAAAACCTGAATATCGATTCTATTATCAGATTAACAGGCAGAACTTCTATTGTTGAAAAAGAAGAATATCCGCGTTCTTGTATACAATTATCCGTTACAGGCGAAATTGTAAATAAGATCATCATGACAGCAAGTTTCATGGAGATTTCAAGAACTTTAAATGTTGATATTTCGTTTCAGGAAGATAATATTTACAGACGAAACCGTCGTTTGGTATGCTTCGATATGGATTCAACTTTAATCCAGACCGAAGTTATCGATGAACTAGCAGAACTAAATGGAGTAGGAGATCAGGTTCGTGCGATTACAGAATCGGCAATGAATGGCGAAATAGATTTCAACGAAAGCTTCAAACAGCGTATGGCTTTGTTGGAAGGTTTAAGCGAAGATGTTTTACAAAATGTTGCCATCAATTTACCTATTACAAAAGGTGCGCATCGTTTGATGAAAGCCCTAAAATATTACGGCTATAAAACGGCCATTCTATCCGGAGGATTCACCTATTTTGGAGAATACCTGCAAAAAGAATTGGGGATCGATTACGTTCATGCCAATCAGTTAGAAATAAAAGACGGTAAATTAACCGGTAAATATTTAGGTGAAATCGTAGACGGACAAAAGAAGGCCGAATACCTAAAAGCCATTGCTGAAAAAGAAGGAATCCACATCAATCAAACCATCGCAGTAGGAGACGGAGCCAACGATTTACCAATGCTAAATTTAGCCGGTTTAGGAATCGCTTTTCACGCAAAACCAAAAGTAAAAGAAAGTGCATCAACTTCAATTTCAAGTCTTGGACTTGATGGAGTTTTATACTTATTGGGTTATCACGACCGATATATTGATATGATGTAATCTCATTTTTGTCATTTCGAGGAACGAGAAATCCTCGTAATAAACTCTACAATCAAATTCAAAACAAACAAACCTTAGTTTTTCAATAAAAGCTAAGGTTTTTTTTATGGGCATGCCCCTTTGGGTGCTTCCGCCCTTACAGGGCTTAAATTATAATCGTTTTCATTCATAGTGCTTAGCACCATGCTATTGCTAAAGCTCTTTCAGAGCAATACGTTTCGGACACTTATAGCTTGTCGATCGCACACACAACCAAGTAAAAATTTTAAAATTGATTCTTCTCACGAGCGAGACATTTGCGCCAGCGAGAAGTTTTGTTTTGAATAGCCTACTGCTTTAGCTGGAGGAAATTAATAGAAATGAATCAAGGCTTTAGTCAAATTAATCACGGCTGTAGAATTTGGCTAAAGCCAATTGTAATTGTATTTTGTACCACTAGCTGAAGCTAGTGGCTATTAAGCAAGAATTTATTTTATACGACAATACATTTGCGAAGCTTTCGCCAACAATATATAATTAGTGAAAATTCGTGAAATTAGTGTTTAAGCACACACATCTCCTTCAACTGCTCCAAATAATCCCTTTGATTCGAAAGTCTCGGAATTTTATGCTGTCCGCCTAGTTTGTCTCTTTCCTTCAACCAATCATAAAATAAGTTTTCACGAGCTACATTAATCACTAGAGGATTCAGCGTCATATTATTGTGGCGTTTGGCTTCGTAATCAGAATTTAAAGTCTGTAACGTTTCATCCAGCACTTTCTGAAAAAGACCAACATCAGCCGGTTTTTTCTTGAACTCGATCATCCATTCGTGTGCACCTTTTTCTTTGTCCTGCATAAAAATAGGAGCAACCGTATAATCGATGACTTCCGTTTGGGTAATTTGGCAGGCTTTGGCAATCGCCTGATCGGTATTTTCGACCATTAATTCTTCACCAAAAACATTAATATGATGTTTGGTTCTACCTGTAACACGAATTCTGTATGGGTTTAAAGAAGTAAAACGAACCGTATCGCCAATCAAATAACGCCATAAGCCCGAATTGGTTGTAATAACAATAGCGTAGTTTTTATTCAGTTCAACATCAGCCAGACGAACTACTTTTTGATCCGGAGTTCCAAAAGTATCCATTGATATAAATTCGTAGAAAATGCCGTAATCCAGCATCAATAATAAGTCGCTGGAATTATTCAAATCCTGAATAGCAAAGAAACCTTCAGAAGCATTATATATTTCGTAATATTTGAAATCTTTACTTGGTAATATTTTCTTGTATTGTTCTTTATAAGGAGAAAAACTTACGCCTCCGTGAAAGTAAACTTCCAGATTAGGCCATATTTCAAGTAAACTTTCTTTACCGGTATTTTCTAAAACCTTATTCATTAAAACCAACATCCACGAAGGAACTCCCGCAAAACTCGTTACGTTTTCGTTTTTGGTTTCGTTTATAATGGCGGCAATTTTAGCTTCCCATTCGGTCATCAACGAAGTTTTGTTGCTTGGCGTGCTGCTGAATTCAGCCCAAATAGGCATATTTTCAATCAAAATAGCCGATAAATCTCCAAAGAACGTATTGTTGTTTTCGTAAATCTGAGAACTTCCACCCAGGCGAAGACTTTTTCCTAAAAATAATTCCGAGTCTTCGTTGTTGTTCAAATACAAACAAAGCAAATCTTTACTTCCTTTATAATGACAATCTTCAAGAGCCTCATTACTTACCGGAATAAATTTACTTTTGGCATTTGTAGTTCCGCTTGATTTTGCAAACCATTTGATCGGAGTTTCCCAAAAAACACCTTGTTCTCCCTGACGTGTACGTTCTATTAAAGGTTGTAATTCTTCATAAGTAGCAATAGGAACCCTTTCAGCAAAAGTAGCATACGAGGTAATCGATCCAAAATCATATTGTTTTCCTATAATGGTATTCTCAGAGGCCGTCAATAAATTGTGCAAGAGTTCTTCCTGAACTTCGTTGGGATATTTTAGAAAAAGTTCTATTTGATGTATCCTTTGTTTCAGGACCCAAGAGGCAAACGAATTGATTATTGATAAGGGCATGAGTTAAATTTTAGATTGCTGATTTTAGATTTTTAGATTCTTTTGATATGAAAATCAAAAAATATAAAATTTGAATATCGATCGACAAATACTAACTTTGCCGTTGTATCAAAAATAGTGTTTTTTTGTAAAAAACAGTTCTATAAAAGTAAAGATTCCAATTGATGATTGGAATTTTAACAAATAAAAGTTCACAATACAGAGCAAAGCTAATATCTGAAATCTACAATCTAAAATTCTTATGACATATCAAGGTGTACTTACAAAAATGCAAACTGAACTAGGTAACCCAATTCAATATTATTTGGTTTTCGAAGATAGTTTTCTCAATATGAACCAGCTTTTAGATAAAGAGATTGAGATAAATTTTGCAGGTTACGAATGCTTGAATTGTCATAAAAAGAAAAAAATATTCCGTCAGGGATTTTGCTACGATTGCTTTTACTCCAGTCCTGCAGTGGGCGACTGGATCATGAGACCGGAATTAAGCACGGCACATTTAGGTATTGCAGATCGTGATCTTGAGTACGAACAAAAAGTACAATTGCAGCCTCATGTTGTTTACCTGGCTTTGGCGAGCGAAGTAAAAGTGGGTGTAACCCGTAAAACTCAGGTTCCAACCCGTTGGATCGATCAGGGGGCAACACAGGCAATTGCAATTGTTGAGGTGCCTAATCGTTATTTAGCCGGAATTACAGAGGTCGCATTAAAAGATCATTATACAGATAAAACCAACTGGAGAAAGATGCTTCAAAATACCAGCGGAACTTTTGATCTTCTGGCTGAAAAAATAAAGGTGGAAAGCTTAATTCCTGATGAAGCCAAAGAGTATTTCTATTCTCAAAAAAATGATTTATATGAACTGCATTATCCGGTTCTAAATTATCCTGCAAAAGTAGCAAGTTTAAATCTGGATAAAACCCCATCTTTTCAGGGAAAATTAATAGGAATTAAAGGCCAGTATTTAATTTTTGAAAACGGAACTGTTTTTAATGTTCGCAGTTCAGAAGGTTATATTGTCACAATAAACGTCTAGCGTAATAGGTTATTCATCGGGTTTTATTGGTTAACCGTCTAGTATTTATTTGCTTACAAAATAATTTACCTAATTTTAAATCGCTTTCAAGTAGCTGAATATGTGAATGTTGATACATTTACTTACAATTTTGTAATAATAGCTTATTGAAAGAATTTAATTTTAAAAAATAAAAGAGACTAGTTTTAAACTAGTTAAACCGCTTTGTTTTTTTTAAAATTTAAATGAAGATTTAATAATGCTTAAATTATTTACAAGATGGCCATTCTCAATAAAATAAATGTTTTTAGACGCGGCTTAATGCGCAATCTGACTAAGAATATTGGAAAAGCAAGATCACAAGAAGATATCATTTTAGTGGATAAAAATGATATAAAAAGAATCCTGATCTGCAGACCAAACGGAAGATTAGGAAACTTATTATTGATTACGCCTCTCGTTCAGGAAGTCACAGAAATATTTCCAAATTGTAAAGTAGATTTGTTTGTTAAGGGAACGTTAGCTCCAATCATTTTCGAAAATTATGATAACATTGATAAAATAATCGACTTACCCAGAAAGCCCTTCAAAAGTTTATTGAAATACCTGAATGTCTGGATTTCAATCAAAAAACAAAATTATGATATTGCCATCAATGTCGATCAAAACTCTTCTTCAGGTCGTTTAGCAGTTCAGTTTTCAAATGCCAAGTATAAATTTTTTGGAGATGCAAATGAAGAAACCCAATTGGTAAAAAATGATTACGACCATATTGCCAAATATCCTGTTTATAATTTTCGAAATTATCTAACCAAACTCAGATTTCCGAAAACCAATAAAATAATAGCTCCTTTAGACCTTAAATTATCTTCTTCTGAAATTACCGAAGGCAAGAGAATTTTAAATAATTTATTTCATAACGATAAAAGAACAATCTGCATATTTACTTACGCAACAGGCGAAAAATGTTTGTCTGAAGAATGGTGGGGAAGATTTTATACGCAGCTTAAAGAAGAATACAAAAATTTTAATATTATAGAAATACTTCCTGTAGAAAATGTTTCGCAAATTGCTTTTAAGGCACCTACATTTTATAGTAAGGATATTCGCGAGATAGGAGCTGTAATTGCCAATGCTGATTTATTTATTGGTGCCGATAGCGGTATTATGCATTTGGCCAGTGCTGTACAAACCCCAACAATAGGATTGTTTTCTATTTCGAAAATGGAAAAATACGAGCCTTACGACAATTCAAGTATCGGAATAGATGTCAAATTATATACTAAAAAAGATTATCTAAAAGTAATCAATTCAATTTTGAACAACGGAAAAGTAAACAGTTATTCAAAAGCGATTTAATAAAATTATACATAACAAAAAGAGGCATCTATTACAACAGATGCCTCTTTTTTTTGTTTAAATTTTTGTTTTATTTTTTCTTGAATAAACCATTTATTAAGTCGCTCGCTTTTTTCGTAGCTTCTTGCGTTTTCTGCTCTTTTTCTGTTTTTGCAGCCTGTGTAGTGTCTTTTGCTTTTGTATTCTTATTGATCAGGTCAGTAAGAGCCGAAGTACCTTTTTGAGTCAGCTTTTCTTTTTGCTGATTTACCAATTGAGTGGTTAAACTTGTAACAGCCGTTTTCATATCTGTAGAAATCTTCGGGTTAGAAAAATTACCTGTAATCAAGGCATTTATCGGAATGTTTTGCAGTTTTGCAGCATCCGCCGGAGACATTTTAGCAATAAAGGCGTTGGCCTCGGTTCCTAAATATTTTGCCGGTACATCTAACTTCAAATTGTAATTCATGGTTTGATCGAAACCATGAGTTCCGCCAACAGTTACTTTAATATCCTGATATTTAATATCAAATGGTTTTACGTTTACTTTTCCGTTATCGAAAGTTAGCGCCGCTTTAATATCATTTAAATTCACCTTGCTCATATCAAGAAATTTGATATTTGAAGTTAAGGCATTTAATACCGTTGAATTTTTAGCATTTACAGTTGTCGAAAGCAATTGTCCGATTAAATCTCCTGAAATCGATTTTAAATCCGGAGTAAGTTCATTAGCATCAAGATTTCCGTTCAGTTTAATAGTCGAATTCAGTTTTCCGTTAATGATTCCTGCAATTGGAGCAATCTTTTTCATCATGTCCAGTTGTGTAAAAGTCTGAGCAATATCAACCTGATTAAAACCTAAATTCATATCAAAAGTAGGTACTTTCGCTTTTGTAGAAACCGTTCCTGTAAGACCAATTGTTCCTCCAAAAATAGATGTTTTAAAGTTTTCTAAAGTTGCTTTTTCATCCTTAACAATCAATTTTCCTGAAACAGCAGTTAGTTTTAAATTGTCATACAAAACCGTGTTTGCTTTTGCATTTATGGTACAATTTAAAAAAGCAGGAATCTTCATTGCATCCGCAGGTTTTGCCGGTGTTGCTTTTGTTTCTCCTTCTTTTCCAGTTGCAGTTCCCGTTTTAGCAGGTTCACCGGCAGTCATAAAATCGTCAACAGCTAACTGGTTCGAACTCATATTGAAGTTTCCTCTAAGTTCTTGTTTCTTAAACATAAAACCATAGAAATTTTCTAAAACTCCATTAATGCTCAAATCACTTTTTCCGGTTGTAGCATCAAATTTTTTCAGGTTAATTGTACTTGGGTTAAACTCAACCAAAGCTGTACTAATGTTCATCGATTTGTTGTTTTCGTCAGTATATTTAAATCCTGACAAACTCATCGTTCCTGCGTTTTTTATGTTTTGATATTGGCTTTTTTCTACAGATGCCATATCAAATTGTGTCGTTACATCGGCTTTTAAAATACCCGCAAGAGGTTTATCCATCTTAATAGGATACGCTTTCGAAAGATTGGCTAAATTGATAGTTCCTTTTAATGCCGCATCTAAAAACGGATTTACTGTTATGTTTTTAATATTTGCTTTAGCATTAAAAACATCCTGATCGATTCTAAAAGATAGTTTATCTAAATTCACGTAAGTGTCATTTAGAATCCCCGTTTCATTGATGATTTTCGTATCGATTACAATATTCTGAACCGATTTTGGCAAATTAGGATATTGAAAAGAAGCATTATTAGAAGCAATTGCAATGTTGAATTTAGGAACAGTCGTATCCGTAAGTTCTCCTTTTGCAAAACCAACAACGGTAAAATCTCCGGTAGTTTTTACGCCATCAAGGCTTGAAGCATATGCAGAAGGAATTAATCTTAAGAAGTTGGTAAACGATGAGGTTGGCGTTTTAAACTTTAAATCATAAACCTGACCTTTCTCTACCATCTGGATAAATCCGTCAAATTCTAATGGCAATTGGTTGATTAAAGCTTTATTTTCTTTAAAAGTATATTTACTTTGTTCTAAATCAATTCCAAGAACAGCATCCAGAGTCAGTTTTACATTTTTCATGTAATTCATTTTATCCATATCCAAAGAAACTTTGGCGGTAGATTTTGTTGTCAAATCTAATTTAGAATTGGTAAAATCTCCTGTTCCTTCGTGGTTCAGACTATCAATGACCATTTTTATTTTAGAACCCTGGTCGATATATCTAAAAGTGAAATTCTCGATTTTATAATTCTGGATTTTTAAAGAAAGTGGTTTGCTTGCTTCATCCGTTTTTGTTTCCTTTTTATCTTTTAAGGCAATATCAAAGTTACCAAGACCATCTTTATTAAAAATAATATTGATTAAACCATTTGTAGAGCTTATTCCCTGAATGCTCAAAGGTTCATCTTTTCCTTTAAAAAGTTCTTTGATGCTCATTTTTAAGTTCAGTTCGCCTAACGAAACCAATGTATCACCTTCAAAAGGAGCTTTGTTGATGATAACCAGTTTTTCGATCCCTACAGTTGCATTCGGGAAATTCCTGAATAAACTTAAATCAGCATCAGCAAAACTTACTTTTGCATCAACACTTTCGTTGATAGCATCAGCAATTTTAGCTTTTATCTGATCTTTAAAGAAATACGGAATGGCAAATAATGCGGCTACAATCACCACGAGAACGATGGCTGTAATTTTTAAAATTTTCTTTAACATATTAATAGATTTGAGAGTTTTAATTTTTTAAATGAGCTTACACAAAAATAGTTTTTTTTGATTGAGATCAAAGCTAAAGTTTTTATAAAAAAGTAGGAATATATTTATTTTATTAAAAAATAAAAAATCCGTTTGAATATAAGTTCAAACGGATTTTTAATGATTTTATGATTTCGATTATTTTTTAATGAAAGAAATAATCTTGTTGGTCATGATTTCTGAGATTGGTAAACTTTCATTATTATAACTTTCCATATTCGCCTGAGTGTCACCTTCGATAGTTTTCATGATGTGATTCATTTTGTCTACAATCAAAAGTTCGGCATTTGTATTGGCTTGCGATAAAAGTTCAGCGTCTTTTACTGTAACTTGTAAATCCTTATTTCCTTGCAAAATTAAAACAGGAATTTTTAAAGCTTTAATCTCTGCTTGTGGATTATATTTAAACCAGGAAATTAAATAAGGCTGAATACTTGGTCTAAAAAGAGAATTGAGCATTGGATCAATTTTTTGTGCATAGTGTCCGCTTTTCAGACTATCAATAATAGGAAAAGTCATTTCCTCTAATTGTTTGTTTGATTTTGATGCGATTTGCGCTTTAATCAATTTATCAGCAGATTCTCCGGGGCCGGCAATAGAAATAAATTTATTGGCTTTGGCTCCGGCAATCATTCCTATTAAAGAACCTTCGCTGTGCCCGATAACAATTACTTCAGAAAAACGTCTGTCTTGTTTTAATAGATTTATCCAGCTTTTGGCATCCTCAGTATAATTTTCGAATACCAAAGTTTGTTCTGTAACTGCTGAAGCTTTGCTTTCGCCAATTCCCCTTTTGTCGTATCGTACTGATGCAATCCCTTTTTTTGCCAAAGCTTCTGCCAGCATTTTTAGCGAATTGTTTTTCATCATCGGATTATTTCCGTTTCGATCTGTTGGTCCTGAACCAGAAATGATTAATGCCACCGGATATTTCGTTGTGAGATCCGGAGTGGTCAGCGTACCAAAAATCTGATCGATATTAATTTTTAATATTAAAGGAGATTCTTTAAACGTAAGTTCTTTTTTATCCTGAGCATTTACAAAACCCAGAAATAAAAGAGCAGCAAGAGCAAATAATTTGTTCATTTTATAAAATGTAATTATTTAATATTTAATCCAAAAGGAAGCATTGCCTGAACTCCTTTTTGTTTCTGAAGTCTTTTTACCTGCTCGATAAGCATATAATTTTCTTCACCAATTTCTTCTTTTATAAAAGCTTCTTTCGATTGTGCAAAAGGCAAACCTGAAAGGATATCATTGAATGTTTTTTCGTATTCAGGATAGTTTTGTGTGCTGTATGATTTTACTTTGGCAATTCTTGCAGCTTCGGCAATAGCATCATTTAATCCTCCAATTTTATCCACCAAGCCAATTTTCAAAGCCTCAGATCCTGACCATACTCTTCCTTGTGCAATAGCATCAACCTGAGCAAAAGTCATTTTTCGACCTTCGGCAACATGCGTTACAAAAGTGTTATAAATGTGCTCAACACCTTCTAAAGTAAAAGCTTTGAATTTTTCGTCAACAGGCACAAACGGACTATAATTAGCCGAGTTTTCGTGTGTTTTTACCTGCTCAGTATTAATTCCTAATTTATTGGCTAAAGGGCTAAAGTTTGGTAAAATTCCAAAAACACCAATAGAACCGGTAATAGTATTGCTTTCTGCAAAAATGGTATTGGCATTACAAGCGATATAATATCCTCCTGAAGCCGCATAATTACCCATAGAAACTACGACAGGTTTTACTTTTTTGGTAATTTCAATTTCTCTCCAGATCAGGTCAGAAGTTAAAGCACTTCCTCCGGGACTGTCAATTCTAAGCACGATTGCTTTTACATCTTCATTTTTACGTGCTTCTTGTAGCGAACGACGCATAGAACCTTCACCAATCACAGTAACATCTCCTTCGCCGCTTTGTATTTCGCCTTGAGCGTAAATAATCGCAATTTGATCAGTTGCTGTATTTGTTAAAGCAGTTGTAACGTTATTTTGAGTATAATCTAAAATCGAAATCTTATTATAATCGTCATCGCCGGTTACTTTCAGGGCTTTTTTAATGGCATTATGGTACACATCTTCGTAAGCGACAATGTCTACCAAATGTTGTGCTTTTGCCATTTCGGGAGTTCTGGCCAATAAACCGTTTGCAATTTCATTCAATTTATCAAGCGGAATGTTTCTGCTTTTTGAAATATCAGTAGAAACCGTTGTCCAGATCGAATTTAAAAGTGCGGTAACTTGTTCTCTGTTAGCATCGCTCATTTTATTTTCTAAAAAGGGCTCAACAGCACTTTTGTATTTTCCGTGACGAATCACTTCCATATGAATGCCTGATTTATCCTGAAAATCTTTGAAGAACATTACTTCAGACGAAAGTCCTTTAAAATCTAAATCACCTGCAGGATTAATGTAAACCGTATTGGCAACAGAGTTTAGATAATATTCTTTTTGAGAATAGGTATTGGCGTAAGCCCACACAAATTTTCCTGATTTTTTGAAACTTTCAAGTGCATTTCTCAAATCTTTATATTGAGCTAATCCTAAAGATGATTCATCATTAAGTATTGAAATTCCTTTGATGTTGTCATCTGTTTTTGCTGCTTCGATAGCATTGATAACATCGGTTAAACCAACTCCTTTTTTATCAGAGAAAACAGTTACCCACGGATCTTTGTATTTTCCGGCATAATCGTTTTGAATTTGTTTTAAATTTAATTCTATAACAGAATCACTTTTGACAGAAACAGTGTCGTCTCCTCCAAAAATAGCTCCAATAAGAATTATTCCAAAAAAGAAGAACATAATAAATACAAAAATACCGACAACTGTGGCAATTACATTTCCTAAAAACTTCATAAGTATATTTTTTTTAATAAGTAGCGAAAAAGGCTGGTTTGTTACAAATGTACTCTAAAAACAAATTATTTAGGATATACAATTAGATCAAATAGTTGTACTTTTTACATTTTTAAATATCTAAATTAAAGATAAGATATTTTGTAGGATAACAGCAATTTTTTAGCAAGTTATAAGAAATAAAAAATCAGAAACAGTTGGTAACTTCTGATTCTGGAATTAAATAATATGGGTAATTCTAAAATAGTTTTAGTTAATTTGCATTTATTATGAAGTCACAGCATCAAGTCGTTTTATCTATAGGGAGTAATCAGGGAAACAGGTTAGCAAACATCGAAAGTTGTATCGATTTGATACATCAGGAAGTAGGAACTGTAATCAGGGTTTCAAAACTATACGAAACTCCCGCCTGGGGTTTTGAAAGCGATGCTTTTTATAACTGTGCTTTGGTTTTACATACTACTTCATCAGCACAAAAAATACTAAATCAGGTTTTAAAAGTCGAAAAACATTTAGGACGAATCCGTTCGAATCAGGAAGGCTATCAATCCCGAATTATCGATATTGATCTAATTGCTTTTGATGATGAAATTATTGATTCTGAAAAACTGAAGATTCCGCATCCTTTAATGCAGAACAGGAATTTTGTTTTGTTGCCGGTTCAGGATTTAAAACTGGATTGGAAACATCCTGTTTTTCAAAAATCGGTTTCAGAATTAATTGCCATTTCACCAGATGAAAGCGTTTGTACAGTAGTTCAGGATTTGAAAAATCCTTTACGCGAAATTGCCTTAGAAACCTTTAATTATATTGCTTTTGAAGGAAATATTGGAGCAGGAAAAACGACTTTGGTTCAAAAAATTGCCGAAGATTTTAATGCCAAAACAGTCTTAGAGCGTTTTGCGGATAATCCTTTTTTACCTAAATTTTATAAAGATCAGAACAGATATGCTTTTCCATTGGAAATGTCTTTTCTGGCAGACCGTTATCAGCAATTATCAGATGATTTGGCACAGTTTGATTTGTTTAAAGATTTCATTGTAGCCGATTATCATATTTTTAAATCGTTGATTTTTGCTAAAATTACTTTGGCAGAAGACGAATATCGTTTGTATAGAAACTTATTCGATATTATTTATAAAGAAATGCCTAAACCTGATTTGTACGTTTATCTGTATCAGAATTCTGAGCGTTTGCTTCAGAATATCAAAAAACGCGGTAGAACATACGAACAAAATATTGAGGCAGAATATTTGGATAAAATCAATAATGGATATCTGGATTATATAAAATCCCAAAAAGACCTCAATGTCCTTATTATAGATGTTTCAGAACGTGATTTTGTAAAAAAGCATGAGGACTATCTTTTTATATTAGATGAAATTCAGAAAAAAATAAATTAATTGGATAATTATAGAGTGTACCTATTGGATAATTGTCGCAATGTATTTCAATTATCTCATTATCTAATTGACACATTTCCTAATTAGAAAGTTATCTCTTCAAAGAAAAATGCCCTTTAAAAACAGGATGAGTACTGTCAATTTTTAACGCATACCAATAATCAGAAGCGGGTAGAGGTGTTTTGTTGAAAGTGCCGTCCCAACTCATTTGAGAGCCTTTTAATTGTGCTATAAGTTTTCCATACCGATCAAAAATAGTTATTTCTGCCTGAGGATAATTTTCCATTCCGGCAACTTCCCAGACATCATTAAAAGAGTCATTATTTGGAGTAAAAAATTCAGGAAAAACCAGAACAACAAAATTTAAGGTATCGCCTCCACAGCCATTTTTGCCTTGAGCAAAAGCAGTTCTTAAACCTGCAGGAATATCATAGAATACATTAGAATCCTGAAAATTTAACCCATCAACTGAATATTCATAATAATCAGCATCGTTGGCAAGATAAATAGTAGCTGTTGTACCGTTTACTGTAACTCGTTTAATTACTGGAATTAAATGTTCGTCAACAATAATCGTTTTTCTACTGGTACAATTTTCGGGAGCAGGACTTGTAACGTCAACGGTGTACGTTCCGCTGGCTGTAACGGTGATTATTTGTGCGGTTTCACCAGTGCTCCATTTATACGTCATTCCGGCAATTCCTGCATCAAGATTAACTTTTTGATACTGACATAAGATTGCAGTTTCATCAGTAACGGCAGGAGGTGTATAGATTACAATGTTAATTGGTGTTCGGGTGGTATTGATACAAGTGCCATTTGAGGCTTCTGCATAATAAGTAGTATTAGATGAAACGGTTGGTGTTGTAAAATTATTTCCGGTATGAATACTATTTCCGCCTATAGAAGATGTAAACCAACTGATTGTGCCCATATTTGAATTAGCTTCGAGAGTTACGCTTCCAGGTCCGCAATTATAAACTGTTGAAGATGTTGCAACCGGTGTTGAAGGCGTGATGTTTACAGTTGCCACAACCGATTTTCTGTTCGATTCGCAACCGGCATCAACATAATAAGTTGTTGTGGTAGTTAGAGTAGGAGTTGTATAAGTGTTTCCTGTCCCTAATAAATTTCCTCCAACAGCAGCATCGTACCAACTAATTGTTGAGCCAGTTGTCGCTGTAGCGCTAAATGTAAAACTTCCGGAATCACACACAGGACTCGGATTTGCGGCAGGTGTTGCAACGGGAATTGTAATTTTGGTACTCGCAGCGATTTCTAAAGTCAATTCGCCAGGCATTCCGCCATATTCTACAACATATCCTTTGGGCTGATAATTGCCGTTTGGATCTCCGTTATTTGATAAGTCATTCCATGATCCTTTTATTCCAATTCCCGGTTGGGTAATATGTGCATATTTTTCGTTTCCACCTTGATTATTTGGTTCTCCGTTGTTCCAGAAAGCAAAATTTGGTGTAGATCCGTTCGCAGTTCCATTCCAGAAAATTGTTCCGGTTTCAGGTCCTGTAACCCATTTCCATACACCTTCAGTCTCGGCATCGCTTCCGCCAATCCAGCCCGTTCCTGAAGCTTGTTCGCCAATCAGTTTAGCTTCATCAGCAGATAAAATAGTGGCGAGATAACCTTGTAATCCGTAATAATCACTGGTTTCGGCAGCCGCTTTTGCCGCGGTCCAGGAAATGCCAATGCTGGGAATAAATAAATAATAATGTTGAGTCGATGGAAGATAATTGGCGTTACCAATCGTGATAGAAAAAGTTTTGGTTCCGGAAGCGGCAGCCGAAGAATTAGAGAATACTACATCTTTTATTGCAGATTCTAAATCACTATATAAAACATTGCCGCCTGTTGCGCTTGATATTTTTAATTTTCCGGCAGTAGCATCCCAACTCGTCGTGATTGAAGGATGTGCTGCAACGTTTATAAGAGCTAATTGATCGAAACCACTGGAATAGCCCGAAGAGATTTGAACATAACCGGCTTCGGTTCCTGTTTCTAATGGATCATGGGTAATTAAAATACTGGTAACAACATTTTTAGTGCTTTGTGGGCAGTACAATTGATCTCCGGTAGCTTTGATTACCGGAGGAATGATAGCAAGACTTAAATTTGAGCTCTTTTTTGTATTTGATTTAATAGTATCATTTGAGAATGTAATTAGATTTATGTTTGAAGATCTAATTTTTTCAAATGAATAAGTCTGATTAAAGATTAAAACAAAAAATATTATGATTATTTTTAAGAAATTGACACTTTTCATTTTATAAAAGTATCAATTTTATAATAACAAAAAAATATATTTCAATTTCTAACATTTAAAGTTTAAATCTGCTCTAAAAATAACATTTTATGAAAGTAAATTCTGCTTTTAAATACTATTTGGCCAGTTTAATTTTTGAAACAAATCCCAAACTACAATTCCTGCACTTACTGCAATGTTTAAGGAGTGTTTTGTTCCTAATTGAGGAATCTCGATACAGCCGTCGCAGATTGCAACTGCTTCCTGAGCAACGCCATAAACTTCATTTCCAAAAACAAGAGCATATTTTTGATTTTTCTCGACTTTAAAATCCTGAAGAAAAACAGAACTTTCAACCTGTTCGATAGCCATGGTTATTACGTTTTCCTTTTTAAGATTTTCAATAACTTCCAATACATTTTCATGATGTTCCCAGGCTACAGTTTCAGTAGCGCCAAGAGCGGTTTTATGAATTTCTTTATTGGGAGGAGTTGCTGTAATACCGCACAAGATTATTTTTTCGACCAAAAAAGCATCAGAAGTTCTAAATACAGATCCAATATTGTGTAGGCTGCGAATGTCGTCTAACACTATTATAAGAGGAGTTTTGTCTGATTTTTTAAAATCTTCAATTGATTTTCTGTCCAGTTCGCTATTTTCGAGTTTTCTCATTGGTGTTGTATTCGGGTCATAAAAAAAGCTTCCAAAGATAAGGAAGCTTTTTCGATTTATTTTATTTTGTTTCTCAGATTAGCTTTTAACAGGATCTGGTAAAACTGTACCTTTAATAGTAAGTACTTTTGTTGGTTGTCCTTCAGCATTAGAAGTTACAGTAACCGTTTTTGTAAAAGTACCAACTCTGTCAGTAGCATATTTTACACCAATAATACCTTTAGCACCCGGAGCGATTGGCTCTTTTGGAGTTGTTGGTACAGTACAACCACAAGATCCCTGTGTATTTGTAATGATTAATGGTTTTGTTCCGTTGTTTACAAAAACGAATTCACGTTTTCCATCAGCATTGTGAGCGATAGTTCCGTAATCGATAGTTTCTGTTTCGAAAGCCATTCCAGCTCCTTCAACTTTAGCAACCTTAGCAGCTTTAGCTGTTGTTTTCTTAGCTTGAGCGTTAGAAGCAGTAATTCCAACCACAGCTAACATAGCGAATAAAATTATTTTTTTCATCTTTAGAATCTTTGTTTTAATTATGAACAAATCTATAGAAAAATCTAATATGTTAATATAAAAAAATCTTAAAATATTTTAATTTTTGATCCACTTCGATATTCCTTTAAAATATTATAAATTCGCTGTCTTAATTTTTCATTTAAAACACAATAATTTGGCAGCTAAAGAGAAAGTGGTGAAAGAAACGCCCTTAATGAAACAGTACAACGAAATCAAGAGAAAATATCCTGATGCATGTCTGCTTTTTAGAGTGGGTGATTTTTACGAAACCTTTGGAGAAGACGCTATTAGAGCATCAAAAATCCTTGGAATTACCCTGACCAAAAGAGGTGCGGGATCTGAAACCGAGACAGCTTTGGCTGGTTTTCCGCATCATTCTATTAATACTTATTTGCCAAAATTGGTTAAAGCGGGACTTCGTGTAGCGATTTGTGATCAGCTTGAAGATCCTAAAATGACCAAAACTATCGTGAAACGTGGCGTTACTGAACTGGTAACTCCGGGAGTTTCTTTAAATGATGAGGTTTTACAATCAAAAACAAACAACTTTTTAGCATCAGTTTATTTTGCTAATAAAAATATTGGAGTTTCTTTTCTGGACGTTTCAACCGGAGAATTCTTAACAGCTCAGGGAAATGCAGAATATATAGATAAATTATTGCAGAATTTTAACCCAAGCGAAATTCTGGTTCCTAAAAATAATAAGGGAGATTTTAAAGCTTCTTTTGGAGAAGATTTTCATACTTTTTATCTGGAGGACTGGATCTATAAAGAAGATTATGCTTTAGAAACCCTGACTAAACATTTTCAGACCGTTTCTTTAAAAGGTTTTGGAATAGAAGAATTAAAAGAAGGGATTATTGCTTCAGGAGCGATCTTGTATTATTTGTCCGAGACACAGCATAATCGTGTACAGCATATTACCGCGATTCAGCGTATTGCCGAAGATGCTTACGTATGGATGGATCGTTTCACGATTAGAAACTTAGAATTATATCATAGTTATAATCCAAATGCAGTAACGCTTTTAGATGTTATCGACAGAACGCTTTCGCCAATGGGAGGTCGTTTGTTGAAACGTTGGCTGGCTTTACCATTAAAAGATAGTAATAAAATAAAAGGACGTCACGATGTGGTTTCTTATCTGAAATCAAATTCTGAAGTTTTATATAATATCCAGTATCAAATTAAGCAAATTTCAGATTTAGAGCGTTTGATTTCTAAAATCGCTGCAGGAAAAGTTTCACCGAGAGAAATTGTTTATTTAAAAGAATCCCTGGATGCGATTATCCCAATTAAAACTCTGGCATTGGCAAGTCCGCAGGAAGCTGTAAAAGTTATTGGGGATAGTTTGCATGCTTGTGATTTATTGAGAGAGAAGATTAAGACGACATTAAATCAGGATGCGCCTGTTGCTATTGCAAAAGGAAATGCAATTGCAAGAGGTATTAGTGAAGAACTAGATGATTTACGTGATATTTCAACTTCTGGGAAAGAATATCTGGAAGGAATCGAAAAAAGAGAATCAGAAAGAACAGGAATTTCTTCTTTAAAAATATCCTTCAATAATGTTTTTGGATATTATATTGAAGTAAGAAATACGCATAAAGATAAAGTACCTACAGAATGGATTCGTAAACAAACTCTTGTAAATGCCGAACGTTATATTACGGAGGAATTAAAAGAATACGAAACGAAAATTCTGGGTGCCGAAGAGAAAATTCATAAAATCGAATCAGAGCTTTTTGAGCAATTAGTAGCCTGGATTGCGACTTACATCAAGCCCGTTCAAATGAATGCTAATTTGATAGCGCAATTAGATTGTTTGTGTTCGTTTACGCAATTGGCTGTTGAGAATAAATACGTTTGTCCTGAAATTGATGAAACATTCGAACTCGAAATCAAAAACGGTAGGCATCCTGTTATCGAAAAACAATTGCCGGTAGGAACGCCTTATATTGCCAACGATGTTTATTTAGACAGAGAAACGCAGCAAATTATAATGATTACCGGTCCCAACATGTCGGGTAAGTCGGCTATTTTAAGACAAACCGCTTTAATTGTGTTATTGGCTCAAATGGGAAGTTTTGTTCCGGCTGATAGCGTGAGAATGGGAATTGTAGATAAAATCTTTACCAGAGTAGGAGCGTCGGATAATATCTCGATGGGAGAATCTACTTTTATGGTTGAGATGAATGAAACGGCTTCTATTTTGAATAATATTTCAGACCGCAGTTTGGTGCTGTTAGATGAAATTGGTAGAGGAACCAGTACTTATGACGGAATCTCTATTGCCTGGGCGATTGCCGAGTTTTTACACGAGCATCCGGGAAAACCTAAAACTTTGTTTGCTACGCATTATCATGAGTTGAATGAAATGACGGAATCATTACCGAGAATTCAGAATTATAATGTTGCGGTAAAAGAATTAAAAGATACTGTTCTTTTTATCAGAAAGCTGGTAAAAGGAGGAAGTGCGCATAGTTTTGGAATTCACGTTGCAAAAATGGCGGGAATGCCTCAAATTGTAATTTTGAAAGCGCAAAAGCTGTTGAAAAAATTAGAAAAGAATCATTCAAGCGATGCGCTAAACGGAATAAAAGAAGCTAGTGACGAAATGCAAATGAGTTTCTTTAATTTGGATGATCCTTTGCTGGAAGAAATAAAAGAAGAGATCATGAGTCTTGATATAAATGCGATAACACCAGTCGAAGCATTGATGAAGCTTAACGAGATTAAAAGAATGTTGGTTAAAAAATAATTTCAGATTTAAAGTTTAGGTTATCAGAAAGTTATAAAATAAGCATAATTTTTTTTCAAAAAACGCTTGTGTAATTGAATAAATGTCCTAAATTTGCACTCGCAATACAGAACAAGTCAAGTATTGTAGTTCTTACAAGAATTTGAAATGCGAAAATAGCTCAGTTGGTAGAGCGCGACCTTGCCAAGGTCGAGGTCGCGGGTTCGAGCCCCGTTTTTCGCTCAACATCATATAATGCTCGGATGGTGAAATTGGTAGACACGCTGGACTTAAAATCCAGTGAACAGCAATGTTCGTGCGGGTTCAAGTCCCGCTCTGAGTACTAAAGCCTCTTCTTTTGAAGAGGCTTTTTTTATTGTGGGAATTTAAAGGTTTTAAGGGGTTGATCCTAAAACCTGTGGATATAGAAAAAATTACCACGGAGAACGCAAAGTTTTTTAAATATACTAAGTTTAGAAAAAAAAAACACAAAGTTCACAAAGCTTTGTGGACTTTGATTGTGTAAACACTACTTAAGTCTTAGTGAACTTTGTGAAAAACCTTTGTGTTCTCTGCGTTAAAAAATAATTAGGGAATATAAAATTTTTAATGTTTTTTCATAACATTCAGTGTTGATGCGTTCTAAGTTTTTGAGTTTCTGAGTTTTTTTGCGAAATTTTGCGTAATGATTAAAAGTGCTGTTTGTTTCGAAGATTTCTTTTTTGAAATGAGAGAAAAAAAATTTTTTTTTTTTAAAAAAAACTTGATATTGAGTTTCGGTATGTAAAGCTTTGCGGTCTTCAATTGTGTAATAAAGCTTAAATCTTGATGAACTCTGCGAATCCTGATAGCTATCGGGATTGTGTTCTCTGTGGTAAAAAAAAAGGAGCGTAAAATTTAATATTTCTCCTTAATATTTGTGGTTGGTTTTGAGATTCTAAGCGGTCTAAAATCTAAAATTCTAATAAATCTAAAATCAACAATCTAAAATCTAAAAGAATAAATGGGTGCTTTCGTAATTAGTAAAAGGTTCAACGACGAGTATAAATTCGTATTTACTTCGAGGAAGGGTAAAGTGATCTTTACGAGTTTGAGTTATGAATTGAAGTTTGAGGGTGAGGAGGATATTGAAAAGTTTAAAGCGAATATAGATCAGGCCAGGTTTTTGAAATTTAAAGGCTCTGGAGGAAAGTATTTCTTTAAGTTGATGTTGGGTGAGGTTCACTTTGCAACAAGTCGTAAATATACTACTGAGCTGCTTTTGCAAAAGGGAATAAAAGAAATTGTGACGTACGGTGCAAGATCTGAAATTTTGGACTTCTCATCAAGCGAATCGATTTTTGAAGATGAGGTTGTCGAGGAAGAAGTTGAAGAGGAAATTTAGAAATAAAAAAAAGCGATCACTAAGTGGTCGCTTTTTTTATTGTTGAATGATTAATTGGAAAATTAATCATAAAAAAAACCATCTCAAGGATGGTTTTAAAATTTTTAGAACTTAGGTTCTAATTATTTTTTTACTTCTTCTACTTTAGCAGCAGCAGAATCAACTTTAGCAGCAGCAGAATCAACAGTTGCAGCAGCAGAATCAACTACAGCAGCAGCAGAATCAACAGCAACAGCAGTAGAATCTACAGACTCAGTAGCTGCAGCATCAGCTTTTTTACAAGAAACAACAGTTAAAACAGCAACAACAGCTAAACTTAAAAATACTTTTTTCATCTTACTTTATTATAAAAGGTTAATTATTAATTCGTGGCAAAGATATAAATTTTTTAATATGTAAAATATTTTTTTATTTTTTTTTTAAAATATTTTCATTGCTCACGATTATCTTAGTTATCAAATAATATGCCACAATGCCAAAATTATGTTATATTGTTGTATTTTTCGAATAAATTATTTTTTGTTGAATATTCAATAAGAGAATTGGCTGTTTCTATTCTCTTCCTTGCAGTTTATTTTGTTTTTGATTCATTATTTGATAAGCTGAAAAAGCGAAAAAGAGCCTGTTTAAGCTCTTTTATAAATAATAACGACAGTAAATACTATATTGTTTGAATAAATCGTTTAAGAAACGATATTCATAATGGTATTTGTTGCTCCTGTATTATCCTGAATATAAGATTTGCAAATGCTGCTTTTTTCTTCAAAGAAATTATTATCATTAAGCAAACGATCCAGGTTTTCTTTCAACTCATTGCTGTTAGAAATTACAATACATCCTTGAAGCGCAACCAATTGAACTGCTTCTGCAAAATTGGAGTAATTTGGGCCAATTACAATCGGGATTCCAAATGTTGCAGGTTCAAGAATATTATGAATTCCCGGATTTCCAAAACCTCCGCCAACATAAGCTATCGTTCCGTAGCTGTAAATTTTAGTCAATAACCCGATTGTATCTATAATAAAGACGTTGTATGTGAATAGGTCTTGATTTTCTTTTTCGGAAAATAATACAGTCGATTTTGAGATTTGACTTTTTAAACTCGCTATTTGATCTGCTTTAATGTTATGAGGAGCGATAATAAATTTTACATGGTCCGGCGCCTGATTAATATATTCCGCTAATAGAGCTTCGTCTTTTGGCCAGGAGCTCCCTATCACTATGGTAGGCGAGTTGTTTTTGAAGTTTTCGATGAAATCAAGTGTATTGTCTCTTTTTAAAATAGCATTGACGCGATCAAAACGAGTGTCGCCGGAAACAATAACATTCTGAAATCCTATCGCTTCAATTTTTTGTTTCGAACTTTCATTCTGAACAAAGAAATAGGTAAATGCCTTTAATGCTTTTCTGTAAAAGCCACCATACCATTTAAAGAACATCTGATTGTCTCTGAAAATTCCCGAAATTAAATATGTAGGTGTTTTGCTTGTTTCCAGTTCTTTTAGATAGTTGAGCCAAAATTCGTATTTAATAAAAAAGGCTAATTCCGGGTGTACTAATTTCAAAAATTTCTTCGCATTGCTTTTAGTGTCTAACGGAAGGTATACAGTTACATCGGCAACTGTGTTATTTTTACGCACTTCGTAACCTGAAGGGGAGAAAAAAGTAACAATGATTTTGTGGTTTGGATATTTTTCTTTGATTTTTTCGATTACCGGTAAACCTTGCTCGTATTCGCCAAGTGAGGCCGAATGAAACCAAATCGTTTTATCTGAGGGTTTTATTTTTTCCTGTAAAATAGAAAAAACATTTTTCCTACCCTCCACAAAAAGTTTAATTTTCGGACTAAAAAGCGCTACAATTTTCAGAAAAAACCCCGCAATAGAAATAACTAAATTATATAGAAAAAGCATCTGTTTATTTTTGTGGCTAAATTACGCTTCTTTCGATTATTTTCATTGGTTTGAAGGTATTAAATAACTATTTTTGTTCCTCCTTTTAGAGATTCTGATTACAAAACAGGTCTTTAATTTTAAAATATATTGAAAATGAAAAAAATTCAAATGGTTGACTTAAAAAGTCAATACGAAAAAATAAAAACTACCGTTGATGCTTCTATTCAGGAAGTTTTAGATACAAATACTTATATAAACGGACCTTTAGTACATCAATTTCAAAAAAATCTTGAAGATTATTTGGGAGCAAAACACGTAATTCCTTGTGCAAACGGGACGGATGCTTTGCAGATTGCTATGATGGGATTAGATTTAAAACCGGGCGATGAGGTAATTACAGCCGATTTTACTTTTGCTGCAACTGTTGAGGTTATTGCTTTATTGCAACTAACGCCAGTTTTGGTTGATGTTGATATCACAAATATGAACATCGATATCGAAGCTGTTAAAAAAGCAATCACACCAAAAACTAAAGCAATTGTTCCGGTACATTTATTTGGACGCGCTGCCAATATGGATGCGATTATGGAAATTGCGGCTGAACATAACTTATATGTAATCGAAGATAATGCACAAGCCATTGGAGCCGATTATATTTCAAAATCAGGAACAAAAAGCAAAGTAGGAGTAATTGGTCACGTGGCTGCAACTTCATTCTTTCCATCTAAAAACTTAGGTTGTTATGGAGATGGAGGAGCAATCTTCACAAATGATGATAAATTGGCACACATTATCCGCGGAATTGTAAATCACGGAATGTACGAGCGTTATCATCATGATGTTGTAGGTGTAAATTCACGTTTAGACAGTATTCAGGCTGGAGTTTTAAATGCTAAATTGCCTTTATTAGACGAATATAATGCAGCACGTCGTTTGGCAGCTACAAAATACAATGCAGCTTTTGCCGGAAATGCGCATATCATTACGCCGGAATTTGATGCAAACGAAAATGATCACGTTTTTCATCAATATGTATTGAGAATTATCGATGCAGACAGAAATGCTTTATTGCAGCATTTGCAGGATAAGCAAATTCCATGTGCTATTTATTACCCAATTCCGTTGCATTCTCAAAAAGCATATGTTGATCCTCGTTATAAAGAAGAGCAATTTCCGGTTACCAATCAATTGGTGCAAGAAGTTATTGCCTTGCCAATGCATACAGAATTGGATGATGAGCAGATTAAATTTATTACAGATTCTGTTTTAGAATTTTTGAATAAGTAATTATGAGAAGTTTACGTGTTTTAATTTTGATGGTTTTGGTTTCCTTTTCTGCTTTTGCTCAAAAATCGAATACGAAAGATGAAACCGTTATTACTAATCAGGTTGAAATTTTACGTAAAGCGATGATCGATGCTGATGGGGCGAAATTAAAAGCATTAACCTCTGATAAATTGACTTATGTTCATTCGAATGGTAATTTTCAAAACCAGGCAGAATTTATAGACGGAATCGTAAGCGGAAAATCTGATTTCGTTACTATAGAGTTTCAAAACCAAACAATATCGATTCAGAATGATGTGGCGATAGTGCGACATGTTTTGTCTGCTCATACTAAAGATGACGGAATCGACAGAGATATTAAAATAGGAATAATGCTTGTTTGGCAAAAGCAAAAACAGAACTGGATTTTGATTGCCAGACAAGCTTACAAATTAACTACATAATAAAAACAACCACAAAATGAAAGTATTAGTAACAGGAGGATTAGGATTTATTGGTTCTCACACCGTAGTCGAATTGCAAAATGAAGGCTTTGAAGTAGTGATAATTGATAATCTTTCGAACTCTTCAGAAGATGTTTTAAAAGGAATTACAGCCATTACAGGAAAAACGCCTTTATTCGAAAAATTAGATTTAAGAGAAAAAGCATCGGTTCAGGATTTTTTTAAAAAACACAATGATGTTACCGGAGTAATTCATTTTGCAGCTTCAAAAGCGGTGGGAGAAAGTGTAGAGCAACCTTTATTATATTATGAAAACAATATTGCTTCGCTAGTTTATTTGCTGCAGGAATTACAGCAAAAACCAGAGGCGAGTTTTATTTTTAGTTCTTCTTGTACAGTTTACGGTCAAGCCGAAAAAATGCCAATTACAGAAGATGCTCCTGTACAAGCTGCAATGTCTCCTTACGGAAACACAAAGCAAATAGGAGAAGAAATTATTACAGATACGGCTAAGGTTACTAATATTAGCGCTATTTTATTGCGTTATTTTAATCCGGTTGGAGCACATTCAAGTACCGAAATTGGAGAATTGCCATTGGGAGTTCCTCAGAATTTAGTGCCTTTTATAACTCAAACAGGTGTTGGTTTGCGTAAAGAATTATCTGTTTTTGGAGATGACTATCCAACTCCTGACGGAACTGCCGTTCGTGATTATATTCACGTAGTAGATTTAGCAAAAGCACACGTTATTGCATTACAGCGTTTATTCAATAAAAAGAATTTACAAAAAGTAGAAACCTTCAATTTAGGAACCGGAAAAGGAAGTTCAGTTCTGGAAGTAATTCATAGTTTCGAAAAAGTAAGCGACAAAAAATTACCATACACAATTAAGCCTCGTCGTGAAGGAGATATCACCGAAGCGTATGCAAATACAGATAAAGCAAATGACGTTTTGGGCTGGAAAGCACAATTAAGCCTAGACGAAGCCATGGCAAGCGCCTGGAAATGGGAACAAAAAGTTCGTTCGTAAAAAAATAAATATTTATAAAGATATATTGTAGAGACGCACAGCAGTGCGTCTTCCTCGTAGTAAAGAAATCCCAATTGATCAATTTAGATTAGTTGGGATTTTATTTTAATTTGTTTTATAATTTTGTAAGATTAAAAATACAGGAATTATGGATCTGGGAAAAGAAAACAAAAAGAATGCTTTTGACTTTGATGTAGAATTTGCAAGAGGATTAACTTCAGAAGAACTAAAAGCGGAATCAATTAAAAGAATCAGAGAATGGTGGGAAAAGATAAAATTGCAAAACCAGGAATAGATCGCGAGACGTTTGATTTTGATAAGGAGTTTAAAAAAGGTTTAACACCTAAAGAATTTAAGGATGAAATGGCTAAAAGAATAAAAATGTATCCTTGGAAATAATTTCAAATAAATAATAAGCAAAATCCTCATGAATAAATATATTTATGAGGATTTTGTTTATTGTCATTGTAGAGGCGCACAGCAGTGCGTCTTACGTCTTCTAAATCTATAATTATAAACGTTGTGTAGACGCACTGCAGTGCGTCTCTACGATATACATTGTCTATAAAAAACATAACTACAAACAAAAAAAATCCTCATAAACATTTCGTTATGAGGATTTTTTATAAATATAGTTTTTAAACTGAAAACTGCGACCGAAAACTGAATACTAATTAAGCATTCGCAGTAACCGCTTCTTTGTCAATTTTATTAATCAAACCTGCTAACACTTTTCCAGGACCAACTTCAGTAAACAAAGTAGCGCCATCAGCGATCATTTGTTGTACAGATTGAGTCCATTTTACAGGAGCAGTTAATTGTATAATTAAGTTCTTTTTGATTTCGTTTGCATCAGAAACTGCATTTGCAGTAACGTTTTGATATACTGGGCAAATAGGAGCAGAGAAAGTCGTTGCTTCAATTGCAGCTGCTAATTCTTCTCTTGCTGGCTCCATCATTGGTGAGTGAAAAGCTCCTCCAACAGGTAAAATTAATGCACGTTTTGCTCCGGCAGCTTTCATCGCTTCGCAAGCTTTTTCAACTGCTGTAGTTTCTCCTGAAATAACTAATTGTCCTGGGCAATTGTAGTTGGCAGCAACAACAATTCCGTCGATAGAAGCACAAACTTCTTCTACGATATTATCAGCTAAACCTAACACGGCAGCCATTGTAGACGGAGTAATTTCGCATGCTTTTTGCATCGCAAGAGCACGTTGAGAAACTAATTTCAAACCATCTTCAAAAGATAAAGTTCCGTTAGCAACCAAGGCCGAAAATTCTCCTAAAGAATGTCCTGCAACCATTTCTGGTTTAAAATCTTCGCCTAAAGTTTTCGCTAAAATAACCGAGTGTAAAAAAACAGCCGGCTGAGTTACTTTGGTTTCTTTTAGTTCTTCGGCAGTACCTTCGAACATGATATCTGTAATTCTGAAACCTAAAATTTCATTGGCTTTTTCGAATAATTCTTTGGCTAAAGCCGAACTTTCATATAAGTCTTTGCCCATTCCTGTAAACTGTGCGCCCTGACCCGGAAATACGTATGCTTTCATTTCTCTAATTTAAAGTTGAATTTTTTTAAATTGAAAATTAGTTTCAATTGAAAGGCAAAAATAACACTTTTTTATTTCGTATAATCCTTAAACATGTAAATCCATGCTAATCTTGAAAATCGGAGATTGAATGAAGTAAGTATGATAATGACAACCGCAATAATAGGAATGATTCTTAAATCGAAATTTTTTTCGAAGAAAAACTGTGCGATGCAATACGTGGCGATTCCCTGAGCGACTGTTAATCCGTAGTTTACATACATGGCGCCAAAGAAATAACCAGGTTCTTTCTGGAACTTATAATGGCAATGACTACAGTATTCATTCATCTTTGGAAGACCGAAAGTCAAAAAAATACTTTTGTCTTTAAATACTTTTCCTTTATGACAAATAGGACATTCGTTACTTAAAATATGAGTTAATGCACTTGACATGATCTTGTTGTTTTTTATTTATACAAAGGTAATTTGGAATCTATTAAAAGTCTTTTTTATATCTTCGCTACTTATAGCACAATAAAGACATTTTGGGATTAAAATTCCAATAAAAAAAATCCAAATTCCAAAATTGAAATTCCAAATTCCAAAAAATCTAAAATCTAAAATCTGCAATCTAAAATCTAACCTCGTATGAAAAGATATCCCGTTTATAGTGTTCAGAATTTTAGCTGTAATGACATTCATCGAGATTTTTACGTAAATACATTCAAGGAGCATTTAAAAAGTCACAGTTTTGTCGAAGAGCCGCATCGTCACGATTCGTATTTAATGGTGTTTTTTACCAAAGGTTCAGGACAACATGAAGTCGATTTTGATCAATTCGAAATCAAAAAAGGAAGTTTGTTTGTGTTGCAGCCCGGGCAAATGCATCATTGGAGTTTGTCTGAAGATATAGAGGGCTTTGTAATCATTTTTTCGCAGGAATTATATAATCTGTATTTCGGGCAGAAAAACATCAACGAGTATAACTTTTATCATTCGATTCACAATCGGCCGGAAATGGTTTTTGAAGAAAATCAAATCCCAAAGATTCAGCCTTATTTTGATTTATTAATTCAGGAAAATAATCAGGAGAACAAATATCAACTCGATAAAATGCTGAATTTGTTAGACTGTATTCACATCGAAATTGCGCGTAAATACAACGAAACCTATTCGCATCAAACGCATTCGTATAATATTAAAATCGATAAGTTCGAAATACTTTTGGAACAATATTTCACAGAAGAAAAACTGCCCTCTTTTTACGCCGAAAAATTAAATATCACATTAAAACACTTAAACAGAATCTGCAATGAAATTCTGCAAAAAACAGCAACCGAAGTCATTACAGATCGCGTAGTTTTGGAAATAAAAAGAATGCTCATTGACAAACAATTAGCAGTAAACGAAGTGGCCTTCAAAGTAGGTTACGAAGATTACTCGTATTTCTCGCGATTCTTCAAAAAACAAACCGGATTGTCTCCCACAGAATTTCGAAATGTAAAATGAGGGGCTTCGACTTCGCTCAGCCTGACACACGAAACTCTTAAGTATACGATTGTCAGGCTGAGCGAAGTCGAAGCCCTCGTTCCAAAAAAAAATCCTGCACTTCCTAAAAAGTACAGGATTTTAAACCAACCAAATTAAATTCTATTATTGTCGGATTAAGCTTGTTTTACAAATTGTAATTCAATGTTTAATTTTACTTCTTCGCCTACTAAAACACCACCAGTTTCAAGAGCAGAGTTCCAGTTTAAACCCCAGTCTTTACGATTTATTTTTCCTTCTATGCTTAAACCTACTTTTGTATTTCCCCAAGGATCAGTCAGGATTCCGCTATATTCTACAGGAAAAGTTACGGTTTTAGAAACACCTTTAATGTTTAAATCTCCAGTGATTTCATAGCTTCCAGAATTAATTTTTTTGAATGATGAAGCTTTGAAAGTTAATTTTGGATGATTTTCTACATCAAAAAAGTCACCACTTCTTAAATGTCCGTCTCTGTCTGCGTTTGCAGTATCGACAGAAGCGATATCAGCAGAAAATTCGATAGCTGCATTTTCAAAGTTGTCTCCGTCTGTAGTAATTGTAGCGTCGTATGTTCCAAATTTTCCTGAAACATTTGTAAACATCATGTGTTTAACTTTAAAACCAATTTCTGAATGTGTTGGGTCAATTGACCATTTTGTAGTTGCCATAATTTTTATTTTTAAATAATTAATTTCATTTTGATAGGACAAAGTTACGTCCGTAGTACTCGAAACACACTTAACCTAGATTAAGAAATGAAAAATGTGATTTTTATTTTTTTAAATTGATTATCTTAAAAATACAATTCTCATGTAGATTAAAATTATCCTTTAGGAAAAGTTTAGTAAAAAAAGAAACGATAATAATCTGAATATCAACTTATATATCGTTTCTTGAGAAAAAAATATTAATTGTAATCTTTGAATTAATAGTTCATCGGAATATCCATCAATAAAAATTCAGCATCAGTATTTGCTAGAATGTTCAAAGTATCAGTTCCTGAAATTCCAACTGCATCACGAGTGTTTAATTCCTGACCGTTGATGGTAACATTTCCTTTTAATATGAAAGCATAAACTCCGTTTCCTTCTTTTTTGATTTTATATTCAGTAGATACACCTGAGTCAAAATTACCCATGTTAAACCAGGCATCCTGATGAATCCAAACTCCCTCATCGTCAGCATTTGGAGATAAAATTTGAGCTAATTTATTGTGTCTGTCCGCAACATTCAAAGTTATTTGTTGGTAACGAGGATCTACATTTCTTTTGTTTGGAAACAACCAGATTTGCAATAATTTAGTTTGCTGATCTGCATTTGGGTTAAACTCACTATGTTGAACTCCAGTTCCTGCACTCATCACCTGAATATCACCATTTTTGATGATTTCAGTATTTCCCATACTGTCTTTGTGCGCTAAATCTCCTTCAAGCGGAATCGTAATGATTTCCATATTATCATGAGGATGAGTTCCAAAACCCATTCCGCCAGCGATTGTGTCATCGTTCAAAACACGAAGAGCTCCAAACTGAATTCTTTCAGGGTTGTACCAGCTTGCAAAACTAAAGCTATGATAAGCGTTAAGCCATCCGTGATTTGCGTTTCCTCTTGTTTCTGCTTTGTGTAATACTATATTTTCCATGATGATATGTGTTTTGTTATTTTTATAGTACAAAGTTACCACCAAGGTCAATGAAAGGCACTTAACCTAGATTAAGAAAAAAGATGCTAAGGTTCTGAGGAGCTAAGAGGCTAAGGTTTTTCTGGAGCAGAAATTTTGGTTTTCAAAAGACCTCTGGTCCCGCTATTCCTTCCAATCTTTTATGTCCGCCGCGGCGGACACAAAAGGATTTCCAGTGCTATCGGGGCTAAATTAGAAGTTTTGTTTTTATAAGATGTATCGATGCAAAGCGACAAAGTAACCACGTGGCTTTGTCATCTCGACGAAGGAGAGATCTCCACAAGTAACTCCGCACAGTAAGTCGCTAATCTTTACAGAGCTTCTCGCGAAGATCTCTCCTTCGTCGAGATGACAAGATTATGCTGAGATAATTATATTGAAAGGGAAATAAAACGTTTTGTGACTTCGCGGGATCAAAAGAAACTAAATTACTTAATTTTAATCAATTTTCCTTTTCCAACGACTTCATCAATATAATTCACAGTCGAACTTTGCTTATCATGCATGTAAAATAAAACAGTGTCTTTTTTGATTTGATCTTTTGGAATGCTTATGATTAAATCTCTATTGATAAAATTATCCAATAATATTACATTACCATAAGAGATTTTTCCTTTTGGCAGATATTTGTTGTCAAACACAAAAACACTATCGCTAAAAGTAATTTTATCTTTTTGAACGTAGACATTGTCATCTTCTATTAAATAATTATAACGGCCAGTAAGTTTGTCTGTTTGCTGGTTTGGAGTAATAAAAAACAGCGTTATTATTAAAGTCAGGTATTTCATAATCTTTTAGCTATATTGATTTATAAACTGCTGAACCACCGCATCTGTATTCTCATGTCGTCTTTTCTTCTCCAATGCGATTGGCGGTGCAGCTCTTTCGAAACAATCTTTTACATCGCAGGTTTCGCAGGTAACACCCACAATTCTTTTTACCAAAGGTTTGCCTTCGATAAATTTGAATTTCTTTTTCATTGCCGGAGTAATCAGGATTCCAACAGAAATGCTACGTATATTATGTTCAATAAAAGGATCTTTTGTTGCTGACGAAAAAACCAAATATTCATTGCCACTATGTGCATAGCTTGAAATTTGAGCATCAAAAAAATGAGGTTTATTTTGTTTAATGGCTTCGTCAATCGTTTTTACCGAAACCCATCTTCTGCAGTAATGTTCATCGGTTTCGTTGGCATGCGGTTCTTGCTGATTGGTAATGTGTAATTCTTTTTTGATTTGATATTTATCAGAACCAATTTTATGGGACATTCTTAAAAAGAACAAGTTTTTAAGATGAAAATCCTTTGGCAATAAATTCGTCAGTCTCTGGTAGAAAGATTCTGGCGAAACTTCAAAACTCTCAATTAGTGATACAAATTCTTCAGGATTAGGTTTTTCGTTGTTTAAGAAATCATTGATTTTGCTGGCAACCAATTGTCTTGGCAATAACAAAGCTCCCGCAAAATACGAAGCATAAAAGTTGTGCAGAACCTGATCGAAATTTTCGAACTTAATCCAGCTAAAAGTGAGTAAGCGGTCCGAAATTTTCAAATAATTATAGGCAATTTCTTTGGCTAAAATAAAAGCTTTCTGCGGATTATCTAGTTCTGTAGAGAGTAATAATGTTTTGCTTTTAGGAACATAAATAGAGCGTAAATCCCCCAACGCTTCCTGTTCAGAAAATATGATTTCTTTTATTTTATAATCGTATTCTTCTTTTAATATAGCTTCTAATTCTTCGATAGTTACTTTAGAATCTAAATTGATTTGAAATGATTTCGAAAAAGAAATGACCTTTTCTTCCAGATCCTCAAAATAATTATTGTGTGCTTCCTGATACGATCGTAAAGCGGCCAAAAAGAAACTTTCACGACTTAAATTATAGTGCTGCGCAATTTCGATAATCGTACTAATAAACGCATTGACCTTGGCTGGTGCATTGGCAATAATATCAATTAAATCAGCTTCCTGAATCCCGAAAAGCTCTAACGGAATTTCTTTTAAAATGCCAGATTTCAGGATTTCACCAATCGGAGCGAGATTATTATCAAGTTTTAAAGACACCATTTGGTCATAACTTGTTTCTAAATGTTCGCACAGAAGTAAAATTTTATCTGTTTTTGGATATTTTTTTCCCTTTTCAATCTCGTTTAAGTATGATTTTGAAAGATTGGTCAATTTGGCTAAGCCAAAAAGAGAAAGATTTTTTTGCGTTCTGACTTGCTTGAGTTTTAGCCCAAAGATCAGCTTTATATAGTCTTTTTCGATATCCATGTATCAAATATAGTCATATTAAAAATAATCGCCAAAAAATTATTTTTAATATTTAGCGAACGTTCGCTTGTTTTGTAAAAAACTTTTTTCTAATATTGTGGTGTAGAAAATATTATATATCAGGTCGTTATGATTTTAATTCTTGAAAAAGATATAGTCGGTTTGATTATTACTAATTAAAATAAAATCCACAGCTATGAAAAACCAATCAGAAATTACCGAGACGGCAATGGAATTTTTAGCCGAAAAGAAACTTTCTTATCCAAAGATCTGGACCGAAGAAGCAATTGTTTTTATAACCGAATTGCATCGAAAATTCGAATCGCAACGAAAACTGTTATTGTTGCAACGCGAGCAAAAACAAACTGCTTTTGATCAGGGCGTCATGCCGGTTTTTACACCAGAAACTAAAAGTGTCAGAGAAAGTAATTGGACGGCTGGAGTGATTCCGAAAGATTTGTTAGATCGTAGAGTAGAGATTACCGGACCAGTTGATCGTAAAATGATTATCAATGCATTGAATTCCGGAGCAAAAACTTTTATGGCCGATTTTGAAGACAGTACTTCACCAACCTGGCAAAATTTGATGGAAGGTCAAATGAATTTAATCGATGCTGTAAACAAAACCATTACATATACCGATTTGGTGAAGCAAAAGTCCTATCATTTGAATGAAAAAATTGCTACGCTAATTGTACGTCCGAGAGGTTTGCATTTGCCGGAAAAACATCTTTTGATTGAAGGAAAAGAGGTTTCAGGTTCTTTGGTAGATTTTGGATTGTATGTTTTTCATAACCATAAAAGGCTTTTAGAAAATAATTCAGGACCGTATTTCTATATTCCAAAATTAGAGCATTATCTCGAAGCCCGCTGGTGGAATAATGTAATTGATTTTACCGAGGATTATTTAAAGCTGGAAAGAGGAACGATAAAAGTGACGGTTTTAATTGAAACTATTACGGCAAGTTTTCAGTTGGATGAAATTATTTATGAATTGAAAGAACATATCGTAGGCTTGAATTGCGGACGTTGGGATTATATTTTTTCTTACATCAAAAAGTTCAGAAAAAACCCAAAGTTTATCGTTCCGGATCGCGATCAGGTAAACATGACTTCGCCTTTTATGAATGCATATTCGAATCTGGTAATTCAGAGATGTCATAAACGCGGCATTCATGCGATTGGCGGTATGGCGGCTCAGATTCCGATTAAAAATAATGAAGAAGCGAATGCGGTCGCTTTTGCAAAAGTAAAAGCAGACAAAGAACGCGAAGTTCGAAACGGCCATGACGGAACCTGGGTTGCACATCCGGATTTGGTGGTAATTGCAAAGGAAATTTTTGATAAAGGAATGCCAACTCCCAATCAGATTCATATAAAAAGGGAACATCGAAAAATTACAGAAACAGATTTAATTGAACCACCAATTGGAATCATCACTGAAAATGGTGTTCGAAAAAACATCAACGTAGGAGTTTTGTATCTGGCTTCATGGCTCAACGGACAAGGCGCGGCAGCTTTACATAACCTGATGGAAGATGCAGCAACAGCTGAAATTTCGAGATCGCAATTGTGGCAATGGCTTCAGAATAAAGTGGTTTTGGATAATGGCAAAAGATTAGATCTGGCGTATTATCACGAATTGGCTTTAGATGAATTCCAAAAAATAAAAGACGAATTAGGAGAAGAAGTTCACGAAAAACGTCAATTTCCTTTGGCTGAAAAGGTTTTAGAGAGATTGGTTATAAATTCTGATTTTGTTGACTTTTTGACGATTCCATGTTACAAATACCTATAAGGAATTAAAAATTTAGAATTAAAAATTAAAAATCTGCGGTATCTGCGATATCTACGGGCGAGTAATTTTTTCACGCAGATTTTGCAGATCAGGCAGATAAATTGAGAATAAAAAAAATCAGCGAATGATTTTAAGCACCTAGAAACATAGATTAAAATGTGAATAAAAAGAGTTTTAAAAAAAATCTGAATTTTCACACATAGCTATGTTTGTTTAGAGAAATGAAATGCCTTTAGCCACAACGAAAAGCTATGTTTCTATGTGTTAAAAAAATAAGTCCAGTTAAAACTGAATACTGATGAACTGTGACTGCAAACTATTTACTTACTAACCACTTTAACTCAAACTATTTATGAAAACAACAGAAGACAGAATTCAGGAATTGATTAACGATTGGATTACGAACCCAAGATGGAAAGGTGTTGAACGTCCTTATACAGCTACAGAAGTAATTACGCTTCAGGGTTCGTATCAAATTGAGCATTCTATTGCCAAAATGGGAGCGCAAAAATTATGGAGAAAGTTAAAAAGTCAGGATTATGTTGCTGGTTTAGGCGCATTGACAGGAAATCAGGCGATTCAGGAAGTCGATGCTGGTTTAGAAGCTATTTATTTGAGTGGCTGGCAAGTAGCGGCCGATGCAAATTTGGCGGGAGAAATGTACCCGGACCAATCGCTTTATCCGGTAAATAGTGTGCCAATGGTGGTAAAAAAAATAAACAATGCTTTGTTACGTGCTGATCAGATTCAGACGGTAAATGGGGTGGAAGATAAAAAGGATTACTTGGTTCCGATTGTGGCTGATGCCGAAGCTGGTTTTGGCGGAAACTTAAATGCTTTCGAATTAATGAAGTCAATGATTGAAGCGGGGGCTTCAGGAGTTCATTTTGAAGATCAGTTGAGTTCTGCTAAAAAGTGCGGGCATTTGGGCGGGAAAGTTTTGGTACCAACTCAAGAAGCAATTAATAAGTTGATTGCGGCTCGTTTAGCTTCTGATGTTATGGGAGTTTCAACTTTAATTGTTGCCAGAACAGATGCCGATGCGGCTAATTTATTAACCAGTGATGCTGATCCAAGAGATGCTAAATTTATTACAGGCGAAAAAACCAACGAAGGTTTCTTTTATGTAAACAGCGGAATCGATCAGGGAATTGCAAGAGGTTTGAGCTACGCGCCTTATGCTGATTTGATTTGGATGGAAACCAGTAATCCGGATTTGGTTTATGCTAAAAAGTTTGCCGATGCGATGAAAAAGGAATTCCCGGATAAAATGTTGGCATACAATTGTTCTCCATCTTTCAATTGGGCTGCAAAATTATCTGTTGCTGAAATGGAAACGTTCAGGGAAGATCTTGCGGCAATGGGCTATAAATTCCAATTCATTACTTTGGCAGGATTCCATGCTTTGAATACGAGTATGTTCGAATTATCTAAAGCGTATAAAGAACGCGGCATGGCGGGTTATTCTGAATTGCAGGAAAGAGAATTTGCTTTACAACAAAGTGGATTCAGAGCGGTAAAACATCAGGCTTTTGTGGGAACTTCTTATTTTGACGCTGTTCAAAACACAGTAATGATAGGAAAATCAACCATAACAGCAATGGAACATTCTACAGAGGTTGAGCAATTTTAATTCAATAAAAAACACGGTTGTTTAGCCGTGTTTTTGTTTTTTGCCACAGATTGCACACATTAAAAAGATTAAAAGAATGTTGCCGCGAATTTGCTTCGCCTGTTCGCTATCGCTCGGGTCACGAATTCACGCGAATTTTAATTAGTGAAAATTTGTGAAATTCGTGGCGAACAAAAATCATTTTAATCTGTGCAATCTGTGGCTATAAAAACTATTTTTTCAAAAGCCTGGCTTTCATTTTGCTGAAAAATTCCGGTGTTACGCCAATGAAAGAAGCGATTTGTTTTTGAGGAACTTTATGAACCAGAGAACCATATTTGGTAGTGAACTTTTCGAAACGTTCTTCTGCAGGTAAACTTAAATTGTCCATTAATCGCTGCTGATTGGCAACTAATGAATTTTCGATTAAAATTCTAAAAAAGCGTTCTAATTTTGGAATCTCTAAATACAATTGTTCCTGATTTTCTTTAGATAGCGAAACTACTTCGGCTTCTTCCAGAACTTCTATAAAAAGCTGTCCGGGCTTTTGCGAAAAAAAGCTATACATATCGCTCATCCACCAGCCTTCGCAGGCAAAAGATAAAACATGTTCGACAATATTATCGTTGATATTGAAGCTTCTTAAAATTCCCGAGTTTACAAAATAGGAATGTTTGCAGACTTCACCTGCGTTTAATAAAATCGTTTTAGGCTTGTAAGTTTTCGTTTCTAGTTTAGATAAAAAAAGTGCTTGCTCTTCTGGAGTCAGTGAAACGTGTTTGGCAATGTTTTCAAGAATTAACTCCATTATTGTTCTTTTATCAAGGTGAAAGAAGTGGCTTTGAAACGGTTGTTTACTACTTTTCCGGTTACAGAAGCTTTGCGGATTTTGTTGCAGAAGCCATCCTTAGCATGTGCATCGCCATGTTCGTCGATCGTGGTTCCGTCTACAAAATAAGGTTTTCCGTCAATGCGAACGGCTAAATCACAGCTTTTTCCTTTCATTCCAAATTGACATTCGCCACAAGCGGTTTCTACAATTTGAGGTTTTTCGGTTGTTTTTTTATCCTGAGCCTGAGTTGCGATTCCAATAAATAGGAATACTATAAAGATTGCTTTTTTCATTTTTTAAGAATTTACAGTTATTAATTTAGAAGTTGCTTTGGCGCGTTCGACAACTTCTTCGATTGGAGTTGCCAATGAATCATGGCTCAATACAACTCCCATTCGGCGATACGGTCTTGAAGTTGGTTTGCCAAAAATCCTAAAATCGGTTTTGGGTAAAGCGGCTACTTTTTCGATTCCGGTAAAAGTGGGATTTGCAGAATCTTCAGAGGCTAAAATTACGGCACTTGCTCCGGCCTTTTCTAATGTAATTTCGAAAATAGGAAGGCTTAAAATTGCGCGTAAATGCAATTCGAATTCATTGAAGTTTTGAGTTCCGGCCAAAGTTACCATTCCGGTATCGTGTGGGCGAGGAGAAAGTTCTGAGAAATAAACGCCGTCATTGGTTAGGAAAAATTCAACACCAAAAAGTCCTGCTCCACCAAGTGCTTCCGTTATTTTTTCGGCCATGTCCTGCGCTTCGTACAAATCGGCTTCAGAAACTTTTGCGGGTTGCCAGCTTTCCTGATAATCACCGCGTTCTTGTCGGTGACCAATTGGTGCGCAAAATAAGGTTGGATTATTATTCTGCGTAATCGTTAAAAGCGTAATCTCTGAATAAAAATCTACAAAAGCTTCTACAATTACTTCGATAACATCTCCGCGAGAACCTGCAACTGCATATTGCCATGCTTTTTCGATATCATTTTCGGTTTTTATGGTTGATTGTCCTTTTCCCGAAGAAGACATTAATGGTTTTACCACACACGGAATTCCAACTTCCTGAACGGCTTTCTGTAATTCTTCGGCAGAAGTTGCGTATTGGTATTTGGCTGTTTTTAATCCTAATTCTTTTGAGGCCAAATCACGAATGGCTTTGCGATTCATAGTGAAATTTGCTGCTTTCGCCGAAGGAACAACGGTAATGCCTTGTTTTTCGTAATCGTAAAAACGTTCGGTGCGAATGGCTTCAATTTCGGGAACTATAAAGTCGGGTTGGTGTTTGTCTACGATTCGGTCTAAGGCTTCGCCGTCGAGCATATTGATGACTTCAAATCCGTGAGCAACTTGCATGGCTGGGGCATTTTCGTAACTGTCGACAGCAATTATGGTTTGTCCGATTCGTTGTGCGGCAATGACAAATTCTTTGCCTAATTCGCCTGAACCTAGGAGTAGTATTTTCATTTTGGAGTGTTGTATTGTTGGAGTAGTAAAAGTAGGTAAAAATGTTTTTAACCGCAAAGTTCTATTTAGGTGTCTTAATGTAGAGGCGCACTGCAGTGCGTCTACGTAATCTATATTTAACCGCAAAGGTTTACGCAAGAGCGCAAAGATTTCACGCAGATTTTGCAGATTCGGCAGATTTAATTTAAGTGGAAATTTAATTTTTAGGCAAAGTAACCATAAAGTATGTCATTTCGACGCAGGAGAAATCTTCGCGAGAAGCTCGACAAAGATTGGATTGTCGTTGCGGAGTTACTTGTGAAGATTTCTCCTGCGTCGAAATGACAAGATTGTGAGGATAATTAGTGTTAGTAAACGAAAAGTTATTTTGGAACCTGAATGCGTGAGGGATAGAAGTGGAAAGCCCACAGCCTGACGAAGGAAGTGCGAGGACTTGCAGCGGATAGCCCGGCCCGGAGGGACACGCCCAAATTATTTTTATGTGTAAATTTTTGTTAATAATTATAGCATAACTTCATGTTTGGCGGCTTTGAAATTTTCTTTAAAACGATGCGATATTTCTATATTTGCCAGCTTATAAATAAAACCCCAAAAGAATGAAATTAAATATTTTTTTAGTGATGAGTGCTTTATTCATTGCATCAACCGCAAATAGCCAAATTACCATTTACAGATTTGGATTAGGCCAGCAGAAAGCAGATGCGATAATTTTTAAAAAAGACAAACAACAAATTAATGGTGTAGTTCATTTTCCTGATTTTGAAGATAAAAAAGTAAAAATAAAAGTAGGAGAGAAGAATGAGAAATATGCTGCCAGCGAGATAGATTCAATTCAGATTTTTGACGCTGAGAAAAAGCTATCTTACACTTTTTTATGGACGAAATCAAAAGTATACAAAAAGAAGGGTACAGAATTTAAGGTTATTAAGGAAAAATGGTTGTGTAAAACAATTATTGGAAAAGTGTCTTTGTATTTAGGTGGCCTGGAATACGGAATTAAGGAAGTTAAGGTAAAGAATGAAGAGACTAATGAAAAGATAAAAGAATCTAAAATGGAAGTGGTGACTAAAGATGTTAATCATTATTTGAAAAGAAGTAATGAGGATTATCCTATTTTGGTTTCTGTAAGTTCAAATGGTTTTTCTGCTGGTTTTAATGTTTTTTTTAAAGAATATGGTGCTTACTATTTTAGTGATAAACCTGAAATTGTAAAAAAAATTCAAGATAAGGAATACAAATATGAGGATATTGAGAAAGTTGTGAATTTGTATAATATGAAACCGGCGAAGAAAGCTGAACCAAAAGCTGAACCGAAATCAGAGGTAAAAGCGACAAAAACTAAGTCAACGCCAAAAGCAGGATCAAAAACCACTACTAAGAAAAAATAAATAAATAAAAAAAGCGATACTGTAAAGTATCGCTTTTTTGCTTTTTAGTGAAATTGATCTTCTTCGATTTCGAATTCGGCATCTTTTTCCCAAATCTCCATTTCGCAGGGTTTGCAATTGAATTTTAGTTTGTATTCGAGCTCGCCTTGTTTTAAAACCAATGGTTCTTTTACTTTTACACCCATGATATCTTTTTGGTGTATTGGGCATTTTTTTAATTCGTATTTGATGCAATATTTTGTGGTCATTACACGAGATTTTCCCGGATCCCATTGTAATTCGAATGCTTTTTCTATTTCGGTTACACCGTGACGCTCGTAGAATTTACGCGCGGTTTTGTTTGAAACGTTGTACATGAAATCCAGTTTGGTTTCAGGATACGGATGTGACGTTTTTACCAATTGGTGTTCTTCGCGTTTGTAATTTGCTAAACGAATCTCGGTTAACTGATCGTAAACGGTTCTTCGCATTTCGTTGATTTTTGAAATAGGAAGGAACCAGTTTTGAGAAAACATAATATTAATTTCATTGGCAGTATAAGGGGTAAAACCTGTTTTTGCCAATTGCGTTTTGATGTTTTCTTCGATTGATTCGCCGGTTTTAGTCTGTTCTTTTGAATGTTCTAAGTTTACGGTACTTACATTTCCGTCTTCATCGGTTGCGATTAGTTCGAAACCAGTTTCAGTTTCGGTAAGTAATAGAGTAGTGCTTAGTTTACGAACGGCACTGTCTTCTCTTTCTACAATTTTGATAAAAGCGGCATCGTTATTTCTGTAAATGAAAGTTCCGTCTTTTACTTCTTTTAAAACGTTTGGATATATTTTACCGTTTTCGGCTTTGTTTACATAGATTCCGTCGGCTTCGTTGTTTTCGTTGATGAAACAAAGTCCGTCACCGTTGTTTAGTAACTCGCCGTTTTCGATTTCGTAAGCGTTTCCAACAGTTCGGATTAGTTTACCAATGTATTGTCCTTTTGATTTTGGGCTTTCCCAGGAACCAATACTGTGATTTCTATCGTTTACAAAATAATCGGTATAACCACGGTTGAAAGTTCTGTTTAAAGAAGAATCGAAAGTATAGGTACAAGTTCCAGATGAAGCTTTCATGTATTTTTCGCTTCCGGCTCCTTCTAAATAACTGTCCAGTTTTTGACGTAGAAAGGATACGTTATTTTTAACGTAAACTACATCTTTCAATCGTCCTTCGATTTTGAAAGAAACGATTCCGGCTTCAACAAGATTAGGGATTTGATCTGAAATATCTAAATCTTTGATAGAAAGTAAGTGGCTGTTTTTGATTAAAGTTTCTCCGTTTCCGTCGATTAGATTATAAGGTAAACGGCAGTTTTGAGCGCAAGAACCACGATTGGCGCTGCGTTCTCCGTTGGCCACACTCATATAACAGTTTCCGCTAAAGGAAACGCATAAAGCTCCGGTTACGAAAAATTCTAATTCTACATCAGCCTCGTCGTATATTGTTTTAATTTGATGTAAGTTCAATTCGCGGGCTAAAACCACACGTTTGATTCCGGCATCTTTAAGGAATTTAATTTTATCAGCATCACGGTTATTGGCTTGTGTGCTGGCGTGAAGTACGATAGGAGGTAAGTCCATTTCCATAATAGCCATATCCTGAATGATCAGGGCATCGACACCTATATCGTATAATTCCCAGATCATTGAGCGACACGTTTCGAGTTCGTTGTCGTACAAAATGGTATTCATTACTACAAAAACCTGAGCATTAAATAAATGCGCATATTTTACCAATGCAGCAACATCTTCGATTGAATTGTTGGCATTAGAACGTGCTCCAAATTGTGGAGCTCCAATATAAACTGCATCGGCGCCACTGTTGATGGCGGCCATTCCTCCAATTAAATCTTTAGCAGGAGCTAATATTTCAATTTTCTTCTTCATTTTTAGAACTTTAGGCTTTTGTGGTATTCATGGAAAAAAGTTTGCAAAGTTCTTATAAATAATTCGAGTTTGCTAATGCTGAAGTGACTTTTTTTGAAATAGTTAACTAATATGGAATGATGATAAATGAGGTTTTTTATTTAGCAGGTTCGTAAATAAGTTGCACAACTCCTGATTTGAAAATATTGGTTTTAAGTAATTTTAAATCTATTCGGTTTTTTAGGTCTTCAAATAATGGTTTGCCATTTCCTAAAACTGTTGGATGAACAGATATTCTATAGATATCAATAAGGTTCAATTGAATAAAAGTTTTAATGAGGCTTGCTCCGCCGTATAACCAAATGTCTTTTCCGGATTGTTTTTTGATTTCGTTTACTGTATTTGCGATATCAGAATTTATGAAGGTAGCATTCTCGTCTTTTATATTTTGGCTGGAAAAAACGTATTTCTCCTTTGCGTGTACTTCTTTCCAAAGTGATTTTTCAGCTGGACTTGCATTTTCATCCGGTTGATAATTTCCCCACATATCATAACTTACTCTACCATAAAAAATAGTGTCTATACTGGATAGAAAACCATCAAAATCCATATCGTCATCCATGATACACCAATCAGTTTCGCCGTTAGAACCTTCGATAAAACCGTCTAATGTTACTGCCAGATCTAAATTTACTTTTTTCATTTTTTGATAAATTTTGTTTTATGTATTGGCGATAAAAATATAGAATTTGAGAGTTTATAAAAACAAAAAACTACTTAGTTTATTAACCAAGTAGTTTTCTTCTCAAAAATATAGTGCCAAATATTATGACAGTTTTTTCGCTTTGATTTTAGTCAGAGTGTTTTCGATACTGTTTAATTGTTTCGAAACTATACCAATTTGACTTGAATCAAGATGGTTGTGTTCAAGAGCCATTTTGTATTTTTCGATGGCAGCTTCTTCTCCGGTAATGCAAGCATTAATGATCGCTTCTGTATCTCCGCTTGTGAAAGAAGATTTAATATCGATCCAGGCACGGTGTATCGCTCCTAATGGTCCGCCGCCTGAAGTATCAGTTGATTTTCCTAGTTTGTTGATTTCGTCTTGTATTTCTACAATGAATAAAGCACGTTCGCGGGCATACTCTAAAAAGTCGGTTTTGATTGCCGGGCTTTCTACATGTTCTGCGGCATTAGTATATCCTAATTTTCCATCTTCAAGAATCGAAATTAATCCTTCTAATGTGCTAACTGCTTTTTCTGTGGTTTCATCTGTATGTATCATAATAAATAATTTTTAAATTAATGTATAATACAAAGTTGGGATTTTATAAAGCGTTATGTCTTATAGAATTACAACGGGTGTTTATAAAATTGTGGAATGGGAATTTTGAAACACTTATTTATATTTTTATTTTAATATCTTTTGAAATACCATATATTTTTGAATAAAAGAAGATATTATTGTCAAACGCAAAATCGTGTTCGATTACATTATAAAATCCATTTTCTTTCATTTTTTGTAATTTCTCTACTGGTAAAAGTTTTTTCAACTCTTCTTTAGTGATTTTTCTATTTAATTTAAAAATATTGTAAAGGTCTTTGTAGATAAGATAAGACATGTTTGATCCCAATTTTCTTTCATTTTTATTATTGATGTCAAGTGCCCAATAATTAAAATTTTCAGCTTTTTTATTGAATTCATTACTTTCGTTTAAAACATCAAAGACAAAAATTTTGTTATAAATTTCTACTATTTTTATTTCCTTTTTATTTATTGAAAATGTAGTAATTAAATTTGATTTATTTAATTTTTGAATAGCATAGTCTGTTAAGATTTTTACATTATATGTGGCAAATCCTGTTGCTTTTTTTGAAGAAGTATTAATGTTATCCTGAAATTTGATTGTATTATAGGTTAAATCTTTGTCTAAAAGTGTGCCTCCGTTCTCGCTTGTGGTATGGGTGCTGTCAATTACTATTTTCTTTTTATTTTCATTAATTGCATCAAAAGATTTTAATTTTATTTTGACAAAATCGAGATCATTGTTTTTTTGAAAGAAGCTCGGGAAATGTGATTCAAGTAAAAGTTGTTGCTTGTTAAATTGAGTCACTAAGCTTAATTTTGAATTTTTTGAAAGTGAATCGATACAGGAAATTAATTTTTCGTTGGAAAGAGTACTTTTAAAGAAAACTTCTTTTTCATCAAATTTTTTAAGACTTACTTCTTTTGAAATGGCATTGTAGTTTTCAAACATACCATAAATTGCATCATATATAGCCGAAGAATTTTCGTTATTAATCTTTTCGCTTTCGCCTTTGTAAAAAACGGAAAGCATGATATTTGGATTTTGCTGTGCGTTAATTTCTTTAGAAAATAGTATAAATGTTAGAACCAGAAGTAATCTTTTTTTCATTTTTGTCGGTGGTTTTATTAACTGAAGTTGCAAACATATCACTTTACATTAACTTCTGAATTATAAAGATTATAATTAATTTTAAAGTGTTATATACAGCAAAAAAAAGGCCTCAGGGATTTCCTGAGGCCTTATTTGTATAAATATGAATGTGTTGTTACACAGCTAAAGCTTCTTTGATTCTGCGTAATGCTTCTTTTAAGATATCGTCGCTTGTTGCGTAAGAGAAACGAATACAGTCTGGATTTCCGAAAGCGTCTCCGGTTACCGTAGCTACGTTTGCTTCAGCCAAAAGGTACATCGATACGTCGTTTGCATCTTTAATTTCGGTTCCTCTTAAAGTTTTTCCGAAGAAAGAAGAAACGTCTGGGAATACGTAAAATGCTCCTTCAGGAACGTTGATTTTTACGCCTGGAATTTCTTTAAGTAATCCTACCACTAAATCTCTACGGGTATGGAAAGCCTGAACCATGTGGTTTAGTACGCTTGGATCAGCTTCTACAGCAGTAATAGTAGCGCGTTGCGCTACAGAATTTGCTCCTGAAGTTACTTGTCCCTGAATTTTTGTACACGCTTTTGCGATGAATTCCGGAGCTCCAATATAACCAATTCTGTATCCTGTCATAGCAAATGCTTTTGCTACTCCGTTTACAGTAATGGTTCTTTCTAACATTCCCGGGATTGAACCGATGCTGCAGAACGTTCCTGAGAAATTGATGTGCTCATAAATCTCATCTGCAACTACGTATATATTTGGGTATTTTTCTAACACTTTTGCAAGAGCTGTAAGCTCTTCTCTGCTGTAAACAGATCCAGATGGGTTACAAGGAGAAGAGAACCACATCATTTTTGTTTTTGGCGTGATGGCAGCTTCTAATTGTTCTGGGGTAATTTTGAAATCAGTATCTACAGATGTTGGAACTTCAACTGGAACTCCGCCTGAAAGTTTTACAATCTCGAAGTAAGAAACCCAGTAAGGTGCTGGCAAAATAACCTCGTCACCATCGTTTAACATTACTTGCGCAATGTTGTACAAAGATTGTTTTGCTCCTGTAGAAACTACGATTTGAGTTGGTTTGTACTCTAAATTATTGTCTCTTTTGAATTTTTTGCAAATTGCTTCTCTCAATTCTAAATAGCCTTCTACCGGAGAATAGGTGCTGTAATTTTCGTCTACTGCTTTTTTAACAGCTTCTTTGATGAAGTCAGGAGTGTTAAAATCTGGTTCACCTAAACTTAAACTGATAATGTCTTTTCCTTGTGCTTTTAACTCACGTGCTAAAGCAGCCATTGCTAAGGTTTGTGATGTCGCTAAGTTGTTGATTCTGTCTGAAAGAATATGATTCATTATAAAAATTTTGAATGTCCTTAATTTCAACTTTAATTAAGGAAGGTTAATTATTAATAGGATTTTTTTTAGTTCTATGCTAGTTCCGGTTTCATTCCAAGATCTTTAAGATGCTTGTAATGTGCTATAACCGCTCCTCTCATGGTTCTGAATTCATGATAAGGCAAGTTGCATTCGATTGCAGTTTGTTTTACGATTTCGGCAATTTTTCCGTAATGAATATGACTGATATTCGGGAAAATATGGTGTTCAATCTGATGATTTAATCCTCCTGTAAACCAGTTGATTATTTTGTTTTTTGGAGCAAAATTAGCGGTTGTGTACAATTGGTGTATTGCCCAGGTGTTTTCCATTTCTCCGTCTTCATTAGGAACCGGGTTTGAAGTTTCTTCTACTACGTGTGCCAACTGAAATACAATACTTAAAATTAATCCGGCTACGTAATGCATTACGAAAAATCCAACAACAACTTTCCACCATGTTACGCCAAGTACCATTGGTAAAACCATCCAGATTAAAACGTAGATTATTTTTGTGATCACCAAAACAGTCCATAATTTGACAGGACTTTGAGGTGTTCCATAAGATAATTTTCTTTTAAGATAGTTTTTCATTTGCTTAAAATCGGTTGTTAAAGCCCAATTGAAAGTCAATAGTCCGTATAAAAAGAAAGAATAATAGTGTTGGAATTTATGAAAACGTTGCCATTCAGCATTTTGTGTAAAACGAATAATCCTTCCGGCATCAAGATCTTCGTCATGTCCGTGAATATTTGTATATGTATGGTGCAATACATTGTGTTGTACTTGCCAGTTGTGAACATTTCCTGCCAGAATATAAATACTTCCGCCCATAATCTTGTTGATCCATGATTTAGACGAGTACGATCCGTGGTTTCCGTCGTGCATCACGTTCATTCCAATTCCGGCCATTCCAACTCCCATCAAAATGTTTAATAACAATTGTGCCCAAAATGGCATAGGAAGAGTTAAGATCAAAAAGTAAGGCGTTAAAAAAACTGCAAAAAGAATAATTGCTTTTAAGTGCAACTTCCAGTTTCCTGTTTTCTGAATGTTATTCTCTTTGAAGTAATTGTTTACTCGTGAGTTAAGTGTTCTGAAGAACTTCAGATTGTCTTGTTTGGCAAATGTAGGTGCAGGGTTATTCATAATTAATTTAAATAGTTTTCAAAGGTAATTATTATAAATTTTCAATTTGCAAAATTGAGTTAAATATTTCAACTCTAAAGTAGTACTTTTGTTAAAAAATTAGAGCAATGGATGAGATATTGAAATATTTTCCTGATTTGACCGACATTCAAATCGAACAATTTCAAAAATTAGACTTTTTATACCACGATTGGAATGAAAAAATCAATGTTATTTCGCGTAAAGACATTGATGCATTATATACAAAACACGTTTTGCATTCGCTTGGAATTGCAAAAATCATGAAGTTTGAACCGGGAACATTTGTTCTTGATGTTGGAACAGGCGGAGGATTTCCCGGAATTCCATTGGCCATTCTTTTTCCTGAAACGCGTTTTTATCTGATTGATGTTATTGCCAAAAAAATAAAAGTTGTTCAGGGCGTTGTTGATGCATTAGAATTAAAGAACGTAAAAGCAGAACAATTGCGTGCCGAAAATGTAAAAGGCGATTTTGACTTTATTGTAAGTCGTGCTGTAACCAATATGCCGGATTTTGTTTCGTGGATTAAAACTAAAATCAAAAAGCAGCAAAAGCATACGTTGAAAAACGGAATCCTATACCTAAAAGGCGGAGATTTGACCGAAGAATTAAAAGATTTCCCAAAAGCAACTTTATATGATTTGTCTACCATTTTTGAAGATGAGTTTTTTGAAACCAAAAAAGTAGTGCATTTGCCTTTGAAGTTTACTGTTTAATATTCTTTAAAAAATAAAAAAACCGACAGCGTGCTTAATAAGCATTCTGTCGGTTTTTTGTTTGCTATTAGTTAAGATGCTTTTGAGTAATTATCATAACACAATGATAATTTTGTGGTTGAGCGTATTTAATTATCTTTGAAAATACTTATAAATAAAGTAATAATGGATAGAAGGAAGTTCTTTAAAAATGGTTCTTTATTAACGATTGGAGCCGCAGTTATGAATCCGTTTCAGGGTTCTGCAAATATTTTAGATTTAGAAGAGGTAAATAAAAATAAGAAAGCCAAAAATATTATTTTACTCGTTAGTGACGGAATGAGTACCGGAACATTGAATATGACCGATTTGTTCCTGAACAGAAAAACAGGAAAAGGTTCTAACTGGATTCAGTTGTATAAAGATAACAGAGTTTCCAGAGCTTTGATGGATACAGCTTCTGCAAGTTCTATTGTAACGGATTCTTCGGCTGCCAGTTCTTCGTGGGGTGGTGGTTTTAGGGTAAACAACGGAGTCCTTAATGTGAGTCCGCAAGGAGAGCCTCATTTGCCCATTTGGCAAAAGTTCAAAAAGGCAGGAAAAATGGCGGGTTGTGTAACAACAGTTCCTATTACTCACGCTACTCCGGCGGGTTTTTGCGTAAACAGTAAAAGCAGAAATGCACAGGATGATATTGCCGAACAATATTTAGATCTGGGTTTTGATGTTATGATGGGCGGAGGTTCAAACTATTTTAGTGCTGAATCAAGAAAAGATAAAAAAGATATGTTTGCTGCTTTTAAAGCAAAAGGATATCAGGTGGTGAAAAATCGCGCAGATATGGATTCGGCTTCGAATTCTCAGCCTATTTTGGGTGTGTTTGCAGAAGATGGACTTTCTTATTATGTAGACAGAAATAGTGATCAAAATTTACAGAAAACCGTTCCAAGTCTTGCGGAGATGGCGCAGAAAGCTATTGACAGAATGAAAAATCATAAAAATGGTTTTGTTTTGCAAATAGAAAGTGGAAAAGTTGACTGGGCGGCTCACGGAAATGATATTGCAGGTTTAATTCACGATCAGATTGAGTTTGATGAGGCTGTGAAAATCGCTATAGATTTTGCCGAAAAAGACAAAGACACATTAGTCATTATTACGACAGATCACGGAAATGCCAATCCTGGGATTATTTATGGTAAAGATGCCAATGATAATTTTGATAGTATCCAGAAATATACGCAGACAAATGAATGGATTTTGAATCAGATAAAACCGCAATCTTCTGTTGCACAAGTAAAGGAAATTATCGAAAAGGCAAATGGACATTCGGTTTCAGACGAAGAGGCAAAAACGGTACTAAGCTATTACGACGGATTGCATAAAGAAGACGGACTATATAATTATAAAAAATTACCCTATAAAGCTTTTGCAGAAATGCAGGGAAAAATAAATTCTGTAGGATGGATAAGTATGGACCACTCTGCTGATTATGTAGAGTTGGCCATGTTTGGTCCCGGAAGCGAACTTTTGAAACCTTTCGTAAAAAATACCGATTTGCATTACCTTATGTTACAGGCGGCAGAAGTCGAAAATAAGTTTTAGTTGAATAAAATAAAACCCCACAAATTTCAAAAATAGTTGAAGTTTGTGGGGTTAGTTTTTAAAAGAATATCAATTAAGAAGCTCTTTTTGGAAAGCACAAAAATTGATTAGATTTAGTATCTAAATTATGAATTAGCTCGTTTATTGCTTTTTCTGTTGCCTCGGTAGAATTTTCAAACTCTGGGTTAAAGAAAAAATCACGGCAAATTACAGGTTCGTGTGATGAATCATAAACTGCTTCAAAGTTTTGCTCTAAATCATCATTGTTATATTGACATGGATAGTCACGTTTTAAAACCGCTAGCGTTCTGTTGAGCCATTTGTCAAAAACTCTTTTTCTTGGTGTAATGTGACGCGCTAATAATACTAGTCCAATAAGTTCGTTCTGAATAGCGTATGATCCTTTTCTATACATAACATCGATCATTGTTACATTCATAAGGGCTATCCATAAAGGTCCGTTTACAGTTCCGGAAGCCGAAATATCAAAGTTAGCATCAAAAACTAAAGGTTTTGTATTTTCGATATTACCAATAGAACACCATAAAGCCTCGATTCTTTTTTGGGTATCATTATTCATTTTTGTGTAACCTGTATATCGCCAGTAGATCCATTCGAGCAAAGCTGCTGTAAGGCCCACAGAAGCTTTGTGATTAATTTGCATTAAGGCATGTTCAAGTTCATCATTCCCTTCTAAAGGATCTAAAAATTGCTCTATCTTTTTTTTACTCCATTTAAAGTCAATTGGATGTCCAATACTTTTTGCCTGTACAATTACAGGAGGTGTGTTTTGTAAATTTCTCATAGTTTCTTTTTTTTATTTTTTTGCTGGATTGTTGTAAAATTTGATTGCAAAGCTCTTTCTAAATATGTTTAATTTCTCTCTAAATTCTTCCGCTTTAAATCTTGGTGTAAAAGTATAATGAGATATATTTTTAGAGTGTTACGAAAAGTTTTAAAAGTAACAGAATAGGATTTTTTAAGCTGTATACTACTGATAATCAATATAATAAGAAAAGTATTACAAATTTCAAGTATTTAAGATTGTCAGAATAACTATAAATCGATTTAAGTTTTCATGATTTAATTGTAAGTGGTTGTTTTTTAATAGTTTGATGTTTTTGGAAGCTTGGTAAAAAAAGCGAGTTACAAAGTGAGTAATCATGAGATTTTGTCGGAATAAACAATTAATATGCACTCATCCTCTATTATTTTTCGTTCCTGTACTTTTATTTGGTCAATCTGTAGTAGAGGAATACCTTTACTACAGCACTAACAAATTTTACTTTTGAAAACAAAGACTATACTATCGACATACTGGAAAATTCAACTTATAGGATGGATTACTGCTTCTTTATATTGGGGATTATCGGCTTTCCTGACGGGTAATTTTATATGGAAAATGGGCGTAATAGATTTAATACTAGATGTGTCAATTGGTATTACGCTAACTCATATATATCGAAATTTCGCCTTAAAAAACGGATGGAATAAACTGAATCTGAAAATGCTGTTGCCAAGAATTATATTCAGTATTTTGATACTTTCTTTATTGTATATGGTTTTGATCGTTGGGAAACTTTATGTGGTACGCCTTTTAATTTTTAAAAATGAAACTGTTTCTTTTTTAGCGTTTTTTCAATCAGTGCAATTACAGGTTTTTATCACCGGTACACGATTAATGTCTATTTGGGTATTGGCATACCATCTTTATCATTATTCCCGACTCGAATTAGAAACAGTAAAAGAAAATGCCCGCTTGTCTATTATAATAAAAGAAGCACAACTGAATAATCTGAGTGCGCAGCTCAATCCTCATTTCTTTTTTAATTCATTAAACAATATAAAATTCCTGGTCATAGAAAATCCGGATGCCGCCAGAAGAGCTATCGATTTATTGTCTGAACTTTTAAGAAATTCTCTAAATAGCAACATTGGGAAATTGATATCGCTAGATGACGAAATTAATCTGGTGCGGGATTATCTGGAATTAGAAAAAATACGATTTGAGGATCGTTTGCAGATCAAAATTGAAACCAGTGTAGATTTATCCAAACGGCTAATCCTGCCTTTTAGTATTCAGTCATTGGTTGAAAATGCTATAAAACACGGCATCGAAAAAAGAAAAAGCGGAGGTTTTATTACTGTAAAAGTTGAATTGGAAAACGATTTTATAAAGATTACTGTTCAAAACTCAGGAAAGCTAAGTAATGAGATTAAAAATTCAGGTATAGGATTGAGTAATCTGAAAGAAAGATTGTTGTTGCAATATAACGGAAATGCTTCTTTTGAGATTATTCAGATGGAAGATGAAACGGTTTTGGCTACTATTTTAACACCATCAAAATGAAAAAGATAAAAGTAATTATAATAGATGATGAACGTTTAGCTAGAGAAGAAGTAAAAATAGCTTTAAAAAACTATGAGGACTTTGTGCTTATTGGCGAAGCTGAAAATGCCGATGATGCTAAGGTTTTGATCGAAAAAGAAATGCCTGATTTAATTTTTCTTGATATCCAGATGCCTGAAAAATCCGGTTTCGATTTGTTAGAATCTTTAGATCATGTTCCGACAGTTTTATTTATTACCGCTTATGATCAATATGCAATACAAGCGTTTGAAGTAAATGCTTTAGATTATTTAATGAAACCTATAAGAGAAGAACGTTTTGCAAAAGCAATTCAAAAAATAAGAGATACGATGCAGCTGAAATCTTCCTTAAATGATACTGAGGCAAAAGAGCGAAAGATTTTTATTAAAGACGGCGAGAAACGGTTCTTTATTCAATTAGATGAAATTTATTTAATTGAATCTTTGGAGCATTACACCCGATTGTTTTTTCAGGATAAAAAAGCACTTCAAAGACGTTCTCTTCGTCAATGGGAAGAAATTTTAGACGAAAATATTTTCTTTAGAATAAACAGAACCGAGATTATAAATATAAAATACATCCAGGCAATCAATACAACAAATAGTGGCAGGTTAGAAGTAAAACTAAAAACCGGCGAATTATTAGAAGTTTCAAACCGCCAATCCGTAAAGTTCAAAAATCGGAACGGGATTTAAATCATCTTTCAAAATTATTTTAATGCGTACAGCTAATGCTATTAGTTGAGGGCTTCTGTATGCTTTTTTCAGATTTAATAACGCAGTTTATTATATAACAACCAAGCTTAAAATAAAGCTTGCTAATAAAACCATTTTCATGAAAACAATTTTAAATTTTGTATTTCTTATTCTCATGATATCAAATACATTTTCTCAGCAAACCAGTAAAACAAAATCCGAAGATCTAAAAAGTGCTTATGATATTCAGGATAGTGTCATGATCAAAACGCGTGATGGTGCTTTGATATCGGCAATTGTAGTGCGTAAAAAAGGAATTTTGGTTCCGAAACCCGTAATTCTTCAACATACGATTTATGCAGAAGAAGGAAAAGGGATCAAATCTTTGAAAGAGGCAGCAGATAAAGATTATGTGGGTGTTATTACCTATTCGCGAGGTAAACGATTTAGTCCTGATGAAATATTTCCTTATGAAAATGAAGCCAATGATACTTATGATGTCATCGATTGGATTAGCAAACAAGAATGGTGTAACGGAAGCATAGGAATGTTTGGCGGTAGTTATAATGGAATGACGCAATGGGCAGCGTGCAAAAAAATGCATCCCGCCCTTAAAACTATAGTTCCTTATGTTGCTAATCGAGCCGGAATGGGTTTGCCAATGGAAAATAATGTGTTTATAAATCCTAATTACGAATGGTCTTTTTATGTTGGCAGTAACAAATATCTCGATACAATGGCAGGAAATGACAGGCAGCGATTTAGAAATATGCAGTTTAAATGGTGGGAAACCGGAGTTGCCTACAAAAAAATGGACAGCATTGACGGAACTCCAAACAGACTATTTCAGCGATGGATACAACACCCTTCGTTTGATGAATATTGGCAGAAAATGTCGCCATACAAAAAGGACTTTGCCCAAATAAATATTCCGATTTTAGTTATCGACGGTTATTATAACGATTCTCAAAATTCGAGTTTGTATTATTTAAGAGAACTTCAAAAATACAATCCCAAAGCCAATTCTTATTTAATCATTGGTCCGTACAGTCATTTTGGGGCGCAAAAAGGCGGTTCTCCTATAATAAATGAGTATAAAGTTGATAAAGACGCATTAATTAATACTAAAAAAATAACGTACGAATGGTTCGATTACATTTTAAAAAACGGACCAAAACCTGAAATTTTAAAAGACAGGATTAACTATCAGGTAATGGGAGCCAATGAATGGAGAAGCGTTCCGTCTCTAGATAAAATAAATAATGGTTTCCTGAAGCTGTATTTAACGAATAATAAATCCGGAAAATTTTATGCTTTGAATGCTAGGAAGCCTTCTAAAAACGGTTATTTATCGCAGGAAGTAGATTTTGCCGACAGACAAACTCAAAACAATGAATATTACCCGGATCCTATTATCAAAAAAGAAATTGATACAACAAACGGATACATTTTTATAAGTGATCCTTTTAAAGAGTCGATATTGGTAAACGGATCATTTTTAGGAGAAATAAAGGCAAGCATCAATAAAAAAGATATGGATATTAGTGTTACGTTATATGAATTAACACCAAATGGAGAATATTTTCATTTGTCTTATTTTTTGGGCCGTGCGAGTTATGCCAAAGATAGTACAACAAGAAATTTATTAAACCCCAATAAAATAGAATCGATTCCTTTTTCGAATACACATTTGGTCAGTAAACAATTAAATAAAGGAAGTCGTTTAGTGGTGGTATTAAACGTAAATAAAAATCCTTTTTCAGAACTCAATTACGGAACAGGAAAAACAGTTACCGATGAAACAATCAAAGATGCGAAAGAACCCTTAAAAGTAAAATGGTATAACGATAGTTTTGTAAAAATCCCGATTTGGAAGTAAATTAATAAAAAGTAAAAGCCGCAAATTTCAAAATGAAGTTTGCGGCTTTTTTATAAATCTAAAATCTGAATTCTAAAATCAGAAATTATCCTAAGAAAGGGTATCTGTAATCTTCGGGAGTTACAAAAGTTTCTTTGATCGTTCTAGGAGAAGCCCAACGTAATAAGTTCAATGCAGAACCTGCTTTATCGTTAGTTCCTGAAGCTCTTGCTCCACCAAAAGGCTGCATACCTACAACAGCTCCTGTTGGTTTATCGTTGATGTAGAAGTTACCTGCAGCATTTTGCAATTTCGTAGTAGCTACTTCGATAGCATAACGATCCTGGCTAAATACAGCTCCTGTAAGAGCATACTCAGATGTAGTATCAACTAATTCTAAAGTCTCTTCCCATTTTGCATCTTCGTAAACGTATATAGTAATAACTGGTCCGAATAATTCGGTTTCCATTGTAGTATATTTAGGGTTTGTTGTTACGATAATTGTTGGCTCAATAAAGTAACCTACAGATTTGTCGTAATTTCCACCAGCAATGATTTCAGCATCAGCATCTTTTTTAGCCTGATCGATAAAACCAGCCAATTTATCAAAAGAACCTTCGTGAATAACTGCAGTAATAAAGTTTCCGAAATCTTCCGGAGAACCCATTTTCATCGATTTTACATCAGCAATTAATTGTTCTTTTACAGCTGGCCATAAACTTTGCGGAACATAAGCTCTTGAAGCTGCAGAACATTTTTGCCCTTGAAATTCAAATGCACCACGAGTAATTCCTGTAGATACTTGTTTTGCATTAGCGCTTGGGTGAGCAATGATAAAATCTTTACCACCAGTTTCTCCAACGATTCTTGGGTATGTTTTATAGTGGTGAATATTAGCACCAATTTTAGCCCAGATATCTTTAAATACATGAGTTGATCCTGTAAAGTGAACTCCGGCAAAATCACGGCTTGCTAAAACAGTATCCGTAATCATTAAAGCATCTCCAAAAACAACGTTGATAACGCCATCAGGAACACCAGCTTCTTTGAAAACATCGATAATGATTTTTGCAGAAAAAACCTGGCTATCACTTGGTTTCCAAACCACAACGTTACCCATCATTGCAGCACTTGCAGGAAGATTTGCAGCAATAGCAGTAAAGTTAAAAGGAGTAATCGCATAAACAAACCCTTCAAGAGGTCTGTATTCTAAACGATTCCATGTAGTCGAATCAGACTTAGGCTGATCTCCGTAAATTTGCGTCATAAATTCTACGTTGTAACGTAAAAAGTCGATCAATTCGCAAGAAGCATCAATTTCTGCCTGATGAATATTTTTAGATTGACCAATCATTGTAGCAGCGTTAATACGCGCTCTGTATGGACCTGCAATAAGTTCAGCAGCTTTTAAGAAAATAGCAGCACGTTGTTCCCATGCCATGTTTGCCCATGCAGTTCTTGATTCAAGAGCATTAGCAATTGCTTTTTCAATATGTTGTTTTTCAGCTAAGTGATAAGTTCCTACAATGTGTTTGTGATCGTGAGGAGCTGATATTGTTCTTGTATTTCCAGTTCTGATTTCTTCGCTTCCGATGTATAACGGAACGTCAATTTTAGAATTCCACAATGTTGTGTAAGCTGCCTGAACAGCTGCTTTTTCTGGTGAGTTAGGTGCGTAGCTTTTTACTGGCTCGTTTACCGCTTTTGGTACATGAAAGAATCCTTTTAGCATTTTATTTAAAATTAGATAATTAGACAATTTAAGGGTTAGATGATTTGATTTGTTACGAATAATCTAACGCTGCACAAAAGTACAAAGGATAAATTAATAATTTGACAAATTTATGATTAAGATAACGATAAAAAAGAGCAGGCTTTTTTAAACTTTTTTTAGTTTAAAGCAAAAGGAGCGCACATTCTAAAAGTAGGAACAATTACTTTGAATGTTTTTGTAGAGGTAAAATTGATCATATTAAAATAACCTTTCATTGCACCATAAGGAGATGACAATAGACAACCTGAGCTATAAGTGTGATTTTCTCCAGGTTTCAAAACCGGTTTTTTACCAATAACACCTTCTCCGTCTACAACTTCAAGATCGTTTAAAGAATCAAATATTTCCCAGTGACGAGAAGTTAACTGAACTGAATCTTTGCTGTGATTTTCGATTGTAACTACATAACTAAAAGCAAAGTGGATCTTATAGTTCTTGAAGTAAGTACCTTCAAAACTAGTCAAAACAGATATTTTTATGCCTCTTGTTATCTGAGAAACCATACTAAAGTAGTAAATATGTGTGGGTTATAGTTGCAAAGCTACAAAAAAAAATCTTTCAATCTAAATCCTTAACAATGTTTTAATTTACGATGTTTATTGAGTTGGCATTTCCTTTTCCTATAACTCTTTGATAGCGATCTGTACTTTCTTTATAATAAACCAATATGGTATACTCATTTTCAGTTTGATAAAAGTTTCCGTCAATCGCATTTTCATAATCAATAACACCTTTTTTATCGGCAATTGTGTATTGAAAATTAGTAAAACCTTGTTTAATCATGACTGCTTTTTCAAAAACAGCTTTCTCAGTATTATACTCCATTTTGTATTCTGGCGATAAACTGTAATTGTTGAACATTCCGGTAATATAAATGTCTTTGTTTGTTGATCTGAAAGTAGGAGCCGAAAGAGTAAAATAAACCCACGCATAATCGGCTTCTATTTCGTTGCTTGAAGCGTTGATGTTTTTCACCACAAAATTTCCGTTTACGTCCTGATACACCGTATAAATCTGGTTGGCTCTTGCCTGATTCGTATATAAGTACGAATTGTAAATGTCGTTATTGGCGCCAACTCTTCCCACATTATTGCTTGCTGCACGAATGTCTTTATTTTCGAAATATAAAAATTCATTTCCGCCCCAAAATTGAGTTTCCTGATTGTATTTGTAAACCAATTGATTTCCTATTGTGTATTGAGGAGGAATATTTTTGATAGCGGTATTAAAATTGCCGTTTTGTAATAATAAGATTTTTACATTTTGTAACGGAGTTTGAAAAGTAATATCATTCGATAATACGGCAAAGTCAAGATTTTGTTTGTAATCAATATTCGTAACATCACGGCTTCGTTTTACCTGAGCCGAAACTGTAGCATGATTTTCATATAAAATAAATTTTCTGGAGAAAACGAGCTCTCTGTCCTCATTTAGAATCCTCAGCATATAATTTCCCGAAATTCGTAATTGAGATGTAAACTGATTAGGAAAAGAAAGTCGATAATGAGAGTATACCTGAAGCGTATTAAAAGAGTTAGAGTAATCTGTAATTCTTTGATTATCAAAACCGCTAATGTAATCTGTTTTTGGGATATCAGTTGGTTTCCAGTTATAATCGCAATGGATAACTTCAAAATAATAATTGGCTTCATTACCAAACAAATCATCAAACTGAAAGGTAAAATTGTCGCCTAACTCAAATATAGGCACCACATTACTGCCGTTTTGAACAAACGAAACAGTTTTGATATTGTATGGAGGATCAATCTCGGTTTGTATTCCTTGCGCCTGGGCTGTGGCCGAAGCAAAAATGAAAATAAGAAGAAGATTTCTAAACAAAAATTTTGGCATCATATTACAATTGTAAGATTGTAAATATAAGAATTTTATATCATGTAATAAGATGCCGCTTTTACTGCTTTCGAAAACAAATTTATTAAGAGCTCAAAATGTATTCTAAGTTCACTTCGATTTCGTCATTAATATAACTTTCTTCTAAAAGCGAATCAGATAATAACTTTTTGTTTTCCTGTAGTTTGATGATTTTTTCTTCTACCGTATTTTTCGAAATAAACCTGATAACATTTACTTTGTTCAATTGCCCAATTCGGTGCGCTCGCCCAACTCCCTGCTTTTCAGCAAAAGGATTCCACCACGGATCTAAAAATAAAACATACGAAGCTTTAGTAATATTAAGACCAACGCCGCCCGCTTTGAGCGAAATAAAGAATAACAAAGGCTTTTCTTTTTCCTGAAACAATTTTACCTGTTGTTCTCTTTTACTAGCAGGAGTTTCTCCGGTAATCTCGCAAAATTCTATTTTGTTTTCCTTACACCAATCTGTATAAAAATGCAAATTAGTTACAAACGAACTAAAAATGATTGCCTTTTGTTTCTCTTTAACTAAAGTTTCCAGATAATTAGTGACGGCATTATATTTTCCCGAATCAATTTCAGATTCCTGATCCACCATTTTTGGGTGATTACTCAGTTGTCTTAACTTCATCAGCGTATTGATAATACTAATTTTGTCCGGGCTCGATCCGTCTGTTTTTAGTAAAAAGTTCCGTGCTTTCGATTTCTCTTTTTCATATAATTTTTCCTGTTCAGGATCCATGTCACAATAATAAATCTGCTCGGTTAATTCTGGTAAATCTTTCAAAACCTGTTCTTTGGTTCTCCTTAAAATATAAGGCTGGATGAGGTTTTTTAATTCAAACAAAGTATTTTCGTCCTGCTTTTTCTCAATCGGAATTTTAAAATTCTGAGCAAAAAAATCATAACTACCCAAAATATCCGGATTTATAAATTGCATTTGCGACCATAAATCGTCGAGTGAATTTTCGATAGGAGTACCGCTTAAGGCAATTTTATGAGACGTATTTATTTTAGTAATGGCTTTAAAAATCTTTGAGTTTTTATTTTTAATGTATTGACTTTCGTCTAAAATTAAATAACGGAAATTGTATTTTTCTAAAATTGAAATGTCGCGGTGAACAATGCTGTAACTCGTAAAAATCAAATCAGTTGAAGCTAATCTGCTGGCCAATAATTTTCGGTCATTGCCCACATATTGCATTTTCGAAAAATGCGGTGTGAATTTTGCCGCTTCATTGTACCAGTTAAAAACCAATGAAGAAGGTAAAACAATTAAAGCTTTTAAAGGTTCTCTTTCAATAGTAGTTTCATTCTGAAACAAATCAAAATTCGTGGTTTTAGTCGTAAATCCCAGTTGTTCCTGTACGGCAACCAGAACGGCAAGAGTTTGTAATGTCTTACCAAGTCCCATGTCATCAGCCAGACAAGCACCCAAATTAGAGTTAAAATGACCCAGAAGCCATTTTACACCATCGATTTGATAAGGCCGTAAAGCTGCTTTTAATAAATCAGAAGATACGTACTCGGCCTTGTGAATGATATCATCTTTGATTTCCGGAATCGCATCCAGAGCAGCAAAGTTGCTTTTACGCAGAAGTAAATTTCCATTCTCTGTTTTGGCCAACTTTGCCAGCGAACCATATTTACTCAACCATTCTAACGGAATCAGAAAATAGTTTCCGTCAGGCAATAAAAAGAGTCTTTCTTTGCTTTTTATGTTCGGAATAATTTCACTGAAATTGATCGTATAAGCACCAATCGTAATAACTATTCTGATATCGAACCAATCTTCTTTTGTTTCTTCTTTCGAAGCAGAAACAGTATGGTTTTCTGTAATGATTTCTTTGCTTTCCAGTTTTAAATTACAGATTGTAAATCCTAAACTTTCAAGTTCTTCTTTACGATCAATAACAAATTGAATATTGATGTAAGGATCTGGATTTTCTGCATCAGAATTTAATCCAAACAATTCGTTTTTGATTTTTATTAAACCAAGCTCAAGTAATTTGTCTGTGTATAAAGCTTCATCAGCACTGCGTTTGAACTGAATAATTTTAGGTTCGTTGGCAACACTAAAATCAACAAACGAATGTGTTTTTTTAGTTTTACTACTATCAAATGAATAACCGTTATAATCAAAATAAAGGTTGAGGTAATAGCAGTTTTTAAAGAAATCAAAAACAGGCTGAATCGTACTTGTAACAATTTGATCACGATGTTCAATTTCAAAACCGGTAGCTTCGATGTCTATTTTTTTTGCTATTTCAGGAATGAAACTTTTAAAATAATTGTCAACTAGTTTTGAAGGTATTTCGATTGACTGTTTCTTTAAAAACGGCATCAGCTTTTTAGAATTAAGATCCTTTAACTGTCCTAATTTTTTATCGATAATTAACCAGCTTGGCTGATCGAGCAGTATTTCGACACTGCTGTTCATTGGTGAAAATAAAGTTTTGTTTTCTTTTAAAGATAAAGTATACGTAATCCCCTCGGCATGTTTGTTAAATTCAATTTGAGGTTCAAAATGCAGTGGATCGGTGTTGACTCTGGATCTGTAAAAATCCTTTTCAGCACTCATATTTAGGGATAACGGAAATTGTTTTTGTACAATAAGACTATAAAAAGAGCCTAAATTTAATTGTAAATGCTGACGAATGGCAAATTCAATTTTGGAATCTTTTTGCAAATCAGCAATTGTTTTTGCGGATTTGACTTTTGTACTGAATTTTTTAAAAATAAATTCAGGCTTTAAAGCTTCGCAAGCCGTTAATATTTTTTTTGTGTCAGAATCTAATTGATCAAAAACAATAAAAAAACTTTCAAGTACGTCTTTAGTTGCTTTTTTATTTAAATATTTAATGTCATCTGTATCCTCAACAATATATGCAGTTGGAATATAATGATTCAGGTTTTTTTCAAAACTGATATCAAAACAAAATTGAAATGAATTTGAAAGATCCAAGATAAGGCGGTTAGGTTGGTTGTAATTTTGGAAGTGGCTTAAACTAAAAAAGTTTTCAAAATACTGCTATTCTGAAAACTTTTTTAAATGAACTTATATCACTTATATGGTGAAAAAATCCGAACGATTTAGTTTTCTGGTTTGAAGCAAAGCGGAATAATTTCTCCTTTTGCCAAACAATATTTCTCTACTAATTCGGGTGTAATTTTATTAGTATAATCTTCTTCAATTACGATAAAACCAATGCTTCTTAATTTATCAAAATAATCGCGGCCGTAAATACGAACGTGATCATACTGACCGAATATTTTAGCGCGTTCTTTTTGGTCTGTAATAGTATCATCAGCAAAAGTTACCGCTCTCGACAAATCTTGTGGAATTTGAAGAATCGCCATTCCGCCTGGTTTTAAAACGCGAAATAATTCCTGCATGGCTTTTGTGTCGTCCGGAATATGCTCCAAAACGTGATTGCACAAAATGACATCGTATTCGTTGTCTTTAAAAGGTAAATTACAAATATCTGCCTTTACATCGGCCAAAGGCGAAAATAAATCTGTTGTCGTGTAATCAAGGTTTTTTTGCTTACGGAATCTCTTGTAAAAAGCTTGTTCCGGAGCAAAATGCAATACTTTTTTCGGAGCTGTAAAAAAATCAGTCTGATCGTTTAGATACAACCAAAGCAAACGGTGTCTTTCTAAAGAAAGTGTACTTGGCGAAAGTACATTGTTACGTTGTTTTCCATATCCATAAGGTAAAAACGATTTAAAACTTCTCCCATCAATAGGATCGGTATATTTTGTTCCTTTTAATGAAAATGCCAAAACCGGACGAGCCACATAGCTCAAACGAATTAATAATGGACGCGGTATTGTATTGAGTACGAGTTTAAAAAGTTTCTTCACAGTTTAATAGATTTGAACACGAATTTCACAAATTTACACGGATTAATGTAACAGTGAAATTTCACGAATCTTAGATTTGGGTTAAAGTATTATTCTTTTATATTTAAGGCTATCTTCTCCAAAGTTTACTAGTAAACCTAGTTTGTTTTTTGATGCTGCCAGATAATTTAATGTTTGTTTTATTTCGCTGGTCGAAAGAGCTACAATTGCTTTTAATTCTAAAATGATTTGATCAAAAACCACAAAATCTGCGAAATAATAGCTTGATAAAATGATGTCTTTATATGCGATATTGTATTTCAATTCGCGGCTGTAGGGTATGCCATTTTTTTGAAACTCATATTCCAAAGCATCACCATAAACTTTTTCACTATGTCCTTTGCCTAAAATTTTATGGACTTCCATACAGATTCCTATAATTTTATAAGATTCTTCTTTTAAATACAATTCGCTCATCATCATCATCAATCATCAGTGAAATTTCGACAAAATATTATTTTAGTGCTAATTCGTGCAATTCGTGTTATAGTACCAACGGCACTTTTCTGAATTCATCTTCTTCATTGCTTTCGATTCCTAAAGCTTTGTAGATGTATTGGAACGTTGATAACAATTCTGGTTTTCCATCAATTAAAGCTACATCATGCTCGAAATGCGCGCTTGGTTTTCCGTCAGCAGTGGTAATTGTCCAGCCGTCTTTATGTTGTTTGATGTTTTTTGTTCCCATATTAATCATTGGCTCGATTGCGACAACCATTCCTTCGATAAATAACTTTCCGCGACCACGTTTTCCGTAGTTTGGCATTTCTGGTTCTTCATGCATTTTTTGCCCTAAACCGTGCCCTACCAATTCGCGAACAACTCCGTAACCATGTCCTTCAGTGTATTTCTGAATCGCATTTCCAACATCTTCAACGCGATTTCCAGCTTTAAATTCTCTGATTCCAACGTAAAGAGATTCTTTCGTTACCTGCAAAAGTTTTTTAACTTCAGGAGCAACTTCTCCAATTTCGAAACTATACGCGTGATCACCGTGATATCCGTTTTTGAAAGCGCCACAATCTACCGATATAACATCACCGCTTTTCAAAGGTGTATTATTAGGTATTCCGTGTACAACTTGTGAGTTAGGACTCATACAAAGTGAATTCGGAAAATCATATAATCCTAAAAAGCTTGGTACAGCACCGTGATCACGGATAAATTCCTCAGCTAATTTGTCTAAATATAATGTGGTAACTCCTTCTTTAATTTCAGAAGCAATCATTCCTAATGTTTTAGATACGATCAAAGCACTTTCGCGCATTAATTCGATTTCTTCACGTGATTTTACTATAATCATAATTTCGGATTTTCAGTTGGCAAAAGTACGACTTTAATATTATTTTTTTTAGATTGAGAAGTTTAAAATTTTTCGCCACGAATTTCACGAATTGGCACGAATTAATTTTTATAATCAGCTCAAAACGAATGAAATTATTAAAAATTAGTTTTAAAGCACATACAAGTAGTGATAATTCGTGAAATTCGTGAAGAAACGACAATGAATAACGTTTCGGGTTGACAGAAAAAAAACGTAAATTAGTAAGTGTTAAAAAACAATAAGTTATGGAAACATCTATAGATCAGGAAAATATATCAAAAAAGAAAGCTTTAAATAAAATGAAAGGCAACGCTTTGGCACTTTTAGGTGTTGCGGTGCTTTTATTTATCATTGCAATTTATTTTAAAATTCCCATGTTGCAGGCTTTTAGCGAAGCGGCAATGGTAGGAGGAATTGCCGATTGGTTTGCTGTTGTGGCATTATTTCGTCATCCGTTAGGAATCCCAATTTGGCATACGGCAATTATACCCACCAAGAAAAATGAGATTGGTGAAAACCTCGGGAATTTTGTTTCGGAAGAATTTCTGAATCGCGAAAAAATAGAAATTAAATTAGAAGAATTCAACTTCGCCACAAAAGCTTCAGATTGGTTGTCGCAACAGGAAAATGCCAATAAAATTGCCAATCTAGTGGCGGTGAATATTATTCCCGGAATTTTAAAAACAATAAAGGATGAAGATATAAAACGATTTATTCAATATCAATTTAAGGAAAAACTGGAAGGAATCAATTTTGGAGATTGGGTAGCATTGGCTTTAGAGCCTTTGCAAAAAGGAAATGTAAAAGATGAATTGCTTACCAATCTTCTGGATGTAATGAGTACAGAATTGAGTAATAACAAAGATCTGATTCGTAAAAAAGTGAAAGAATCTACGCCGTTCTTAAGTTTTGGTCTGGCCGATAAAAAGATTTCAGAAGGTGTTTTTAATGGACTGGCGGAGTTTTTACATGAAGCTAAAAATCCGGAAAGCGCAGTAAGAATAAAAATAGACGAATATGTTTATGATTTTCTGGATAAAGTAAAAAATTCCGAAGAAATGAGAATCAAGATCAATAATATGATTATGAGTTTTGCAGGTAAAAAAGAAGTTCAGGATTATATCAACGGAATTTGGGACGAAATAAAACTATCAATTTCGAATGATTTAGACAAAGGCGATCAGTCTTCTATTAAAAACAGTATTTCAAATTTGATTCAGGGTTTTGGAAACGGAATCAAGGAAGATCCCGTGATGATCGATAAGATCAATAATTTTATCAAGAACGATTTACTTTCGATTCTTTTAAACAATAAAAAAGTAATTGGAGATTTAATTTCTTCCACAGTAAAAAGTTGGGATGGAAAAGAAGTTTCAGAAAAATTAGAATTAGAAATAGGAAAGGATCTTCAATACATTAGAATCAACGGAACCCTTGTTGGAGGCTTAATAGGGATTCTAATTTATTGTGTCGAATGGACGTATCACTATTTTGTTTAAAAAAATAAAACCATATGAGTAATATAAGTTATTATAAGCTTTAGGCAGCTTTATTAAATGAACTTATATCACTTATATGGTTTTAAAAAAAATGAAGTGTTTCTACAATAACGAATGACAAGTCATTGCGTTTGGCTGCTGAACTCCCATTAGTTCTAAAATAGTAGGAGCGATGTCGCCAAGAACACCATTTTCGATATTTTTCAATTCTTTATCAACCAAAATAATCGGCACAGGATTCGTTGTGTGTGCAGTATTTGGGCTTCCATCAGGATTGATCATGGTTTCGCAATTTCCGTGATCGGCAATTACAATCGTGGTATAATCGTTGGCAAGAGCCGCTTCGATAACTTGTTTTACGCAAGCATCAACCGCTTCGCAGGCAAGAATTGCTGCGCTCATGATTCCGGTATGACCTACCATGTCTCCGTTTGCAAAGTTTAGGCAAACAAAATCAACTTCTTTTTTATTCAATTCAGGAACAAGAGCTGCTGTAAGTTCATAAGCACTCATTTCTGGCTGTAAATCGTAAGTGGCTACTTTTGGGGAATTTCTCAAAATACGGGATTCACCTTCAAAAGGAGTTTCTCTACCACCAGAGAAGAAAAATGTTACGTGTGGGTATTTTTCTGTTTCGGCAATACGAATTTGTTTTTTACCAGCTTTTTCAAGAACCTCACCTAGAGTTTCGGTAATATTATCTTTATTGTAAACTACTTTTACGTTTTGGTATGTTTCATCGTAATTGGTAAGCGTTACATAATACAAGTTTAGCTTGTGCATGTTTTGCTCATGAAAATCGTGTTGCGAAAGTGCTTCTGTAAGTTCGCGACCTCTATCGGTTCTAAAGTTAAAGAAGATCACCACGTCACCTTCAACAATTGTAGCTAATGGTTTTTCTTCTTCATCTACCATTACAATTGGTTCGATAAATTCATCTGTAACATGGTGCGAATAACTGTCAAGCATGCTTGCAACTGCATTTTTAGACGGAGTTCCTATTGCATTAACAACTAAATCGTAAGCTAATTTTACACGTTCCCAACGTTTATCACGGTCCATCGCATAATAACGACCAATGATTGAAGCGATTTTTACAGGAGTATCTTTGATATGTTCCTCTAAATCCTGAATGTATTTTGCGCCTGATTTAGGATCAACATCACGGCCATCTGTAAAAGCATGAATGTATACCTGGTCTAAACCATATTCTTGCGACGCATCAATTAATCCGCGTAGGTGAGAAGTATGAGAGTGAACGCCACCATCAGAAACTAATCCTAAAAAATGAACTTTTTTATTGTTTTCTTTAGCATAAGTAAAAGCATCAACTAGAACTTGTTCTTTGGCAAGTGTTTGGTGTGCTACAGCTAAGTTTATTTTGGCTAAATCCTGATATACAATTCTTCCTGCACCCAGGTTCATGTGACCTACTTCACTGTTTCCCATTTGTCCTTCAGGTAAACCAACATTCAATCCGTCGGTTCTAAGTTGTGCGCTTGGGTAGTTTTGGTAAAGGCTGTTTATAAAAGGAACTTTTGCATTGTCTATTGCAGATACTTTAGGGTCAGGAGATTTTCCCCAACCATCTAAAATCATAAGTATTACTTTTTTATTCATCATTTTTAGTTTTTTACAAAGATAAGTCATTTCTAAAATGTGCACGAAAGCATTTGTACAATTATGTTTAATAAAATGAAGTGTATTAAAAAATAATAAATTAATTAAAGAATTCTTTATTTTTTAAAATAAATTCATGCTAAGCTCTTTTTCTAATCTTATTTTTAGGAGCATTTTATTCGATGAAGCATTATTTACGATCTTATTCTCGGGTAAACAGTCGTGTTGGGTTTGAGATTTTTATCTGTTTTTTTAAGTTCGAAAATTGAAGTGATCTTTATGTAAAACTGAAAGACTATCGGAGGTATTTTAGGGTGATCTTTTCGATTCGCATAAACGGCATTTTCAAAAGAATAAAAAGAATTTTTTTTATGAAATTTCCATAAGCTACAATAAAACAGATCGTTTGTTGTTTTATTTATGAACGAATAAGTTTCAAAATTACCATTAATTTTTGTTTTTATTAAGAAAATTGCCATAAATCTTAAGATTGTATGCAGAAGAAAAAATCTTACAGAAATAACAGTTTTATGTTAATAATGTTAAAATTTCGGCAAAAAAGGCCTGATTTTCAGGGTAATATTTTGAGAACATAAAAATATTTATACTTTTGCCTTACCCAGATTTTTTATTAACCTAAAGAAATTCAATGATTTACAAAATTTATCCATTGCTAGTGTTTTTGCTATTATCTTTTGGTAAAGATTCAAATAACACTCCCGAAATTAAAGAAGCAACTACAAAAAGTATTGCTAAAGTCGAAAAATTTACTGTCGAAGCAAAAATTGAAAGTGTTTATCATATGCTAAATTCTAACAATTTTAATTTGCCGGGACTTAAAACTTTTTCTGAGGCCTTAAAAGGGTTTTATTTATTAAAAGAAAAAGGAGTTATCCAGAAAAATATTTTAACTGTTATTGATTTTAGTTTGTCATCAAATACAAAACGCCTTTGGGTAATTGATTTGACAACAAATACAATCCTGTTTAATTCTTTAGTTGCTCACGGAAGAAATACCGGAGAAGAATTTGCATCGAATTTTTCAAATTCAAATTCATCTTTCAAAAGCAGTTTAGGTTTTTATGCAACAGGAGAAATTTATCAGGGAAAACACGGAGCTTCTTTGCGTTTAGATGGTTTAGAAAACGGAATTAACAGTAATGCCCGTCAAAGAGGAGTTGTAATGCATGGCGCCGATTATGTTTCTGAATCTTTTATCAGAGATCATAAAAGATTAGGCAGAAGCCAGGGTTGTCCAGCACTTCCAATCGAGTTGACGGATGAAATAATTGAACTTATAAAAGACAAATCGTGTTTGTATATCTACCATCCGTCCAGAAGTTTTGCGATGGAAGAAAGACTAATTTCTTAATTTAGCATACAAATCCGAATCCAAATTATAAACATCAGCTCTGAAAATGAGCTGATTTTTTTTGCTCCATGCTGTCCAGTACCATTGATATAAAGCGTACTTTTTTGTAATTCTAATGCTCGTTGTCTTTTTTGAAGCAATAATAGTATCGATTCTGTCTTTTGACCATTTCTCTGAATCGTTTAAAATATGTTCGGCCAATTCCAGGGGATTCTCTACACGAACACATCCTGAACTCAACGAACGATTGTTTCTTCCAAAATTATTACGATGATTGGTATCGTGTAAATACACACTATGATGATTTGGGAATAGAATTTTCATTAACCCTAAAGCATTGTTGTAACCTGGGCTTTGTACATAACGATAATTTCCGGGTTTGTTTTCGTTCCAGTTGTTTGGCTCAACCGCATTTCCGGCAGTATCATATATAGTAATGTTTTTATTGGCTAAGTAATTTCGATTTCGTTTCATTGCCGGAACCACATCTTCCTTTAATATCGTTGGCGGAACGGTCCATGTAGGATTAAAAACAACCGTTTTTAGCGTAGAGGTTATAATAGGTGTTTTTCTTTTACTGGTTCCTACAACAACATTGCGAACCAAAGTAGTGTCCTGATTCTCGACCACATTCAGGCTGTAATCCGGAATGTTGATGATGAAATAGTTTTCGGCTAAATCATTAGTATACCATCTCCAACGCTCTAAGTTGGCGATAATTTGTTGCTTTCTTCTTTCTTTAGAATAATTTAAAGCGCTTATAGTACCTGCGCCAATGACACCGTCAGACGCTAAGCCATGTCTTTCCTGAAATTTCTTTATCGATTCAAACGTTTTTTGGTCGTAAATTTTAGTAAGAGTATCTTTTTTAGGCATGTCCTGCCAGTACATAAGCCTTTTTTTAATGTTTATTAAAGCCGAATTAGTATCGTTTAAGGTGATTTTGTCTACAGATTCAATTTTTTTGATATCATCATCCGGAAAAGTATTAATGATTTCAAGCGACTTTAATAGTTGTTTATATATATAAGCTTTAGACTGAATGTTATCAACCACACTGTCTAATTTGTTTTTATTAAAAGCTTTAATAAGAACATTGTTTACATCAAAAGTCTTCTCTTCCAGATCCCAATCATTATATAGCTTTTTAGGGTCTAATTTTCCTTTGTAAAGATGATTTAAATACTTTTCGAAATTATAAGTAATAAGTATGTCGTATGTTGCAAGATCAGCATCGCTTAAAGAAGCAATTTTTTCTTCGAATTTCTTTAGCTTAGAAGATTTGTAATCTTCAGGATCTAAACCTAATTCCTCAGCTTTTGATAATTGAGATAAAACGTAAGTTCTCTTTTTTAGGTTTCCCCAAACCGTTTTGTTTTCAGATGAATTATAAAATTGTTTCAGAGTTTCGCTTTTAAAAGTGCCTATAAGGGCAGTATCAATTGCTACTTTTCGTTCATCAGTAAGTATAATAGCCGGTGCGGTTTTTTTGACCACAGCAGGAATTGGTTTTGGTGTTTCTTTTTTACAGCCAATAAAAATGTATATTACTAATAAGAAGTAAAGTTTGTTCATTCGGTGTTTTTTTAAACATTAAATAATGTTCGATAATATTTTAATATCAAATGGTTCTCCTTGGGGCTGGTCTTCCATTTTTTTGTAAAAGCCATTTTGTGGCAGTTCTGATGCTAAAATCAGGTGAGCTTAATTCGCATTGCAGTAGGTTGGGCAATATTGAGTTTAAGCCTTTTTCAAATTCTTTTCTTAAGATGTCTTTGTTGAACGATCATCCAGAGAATTTGCCCTTGATTTTACTCGGCAAATATAGTATGGATTTTGCTCAATAACGAAATAATTCCTATTAAATTTTTATTACCAAATAAATCAAAATGAAACTTTGTTTTTAAATCATATCCTTGAAACATGCAACTACCTATAGGTTTCTTTATTTTAATAATGAGTTGCCGGAAGATATAAGTTCTTTGGGAGCTATTTATTTAATAATATTCCTATTTTTCGAAAAAAAAATGATTCTATAACTTTTTAGTTTTAAATGTATTATAAATTATTGTTGTTTTTTATTGAATTTTTTTGCGAAAAAGCTTGTTTTGAACTTAACTTTATTTTTATATTTGCACCACAGTAATGCGAAAGTAGCTCAGTTGGTAGAGCTCCAGCCTTCCAAGCTGGTTGTCGCGAGTTCGAGCCTCGTCTTTCGCTCTAAAAAACCGGAATTTAATTGTTTCGGTTTTTTTATCAAAATTAAATAATTATTGTTTTTAATTTTTTTAAATCATTTAATTGTTTATATTTGCACCCTGTTAATGCGAAAGTAGCTCAGTTGGTAGAGCTCCAGCCTTCCAAGCTGGTTGTCGCGAGTTCGAGCCTCGTCTTTCGCTCTTCAAGATCC
>NZ_JBKQBJ020000019.1:0-113899 GCF_046825355.2 Flavobacterium sp. C3NV
GATTTTAGATTTTAGATTTTAGATTTTAGATTTTAGATTTTACTATAAAAAAAGTGTTCGCTACGCGAACACTTTTTTTATGCTTTTATTTTTATCAGAATCAAACTTAAATTTTCTAATATCACTTATATGGTTTAAAATTTTAATTTATAAAGGAATGCAATAAAGGACAATTGTATTTTTTGAACGTTGGTGTTGTTTTGTAAATCGAATATAAATCAACCAACTCCTTCCCTGCTTTAAATGGATTTTTTGCTTCTTCTTCAGCTGAAACCATATTGGCATAATGACCGTAATAATTGCATTCAAAAATCATTAAACTGGCCATTGCTTTTTCGTTATTATTTTTAGATAATTTCAGGGCTTTTTCATAATACATTTTAGCCATCGTTAAGCTGTAGTAGTTACCTTTTTGATAGGTTTTCTCCAACTCAGAATTATCGCCATATACATAATCGATATACGATTCACCAGATGTCCAGTCGTAGGCGACCATCATCCAGGAATTTCCTAAATACGAAACATTAAAATAAGCATGCGCCAATTGTAAATTGCTCGAAGCTGTGTTTTGTTTTTTTAACTGAATGAGTTTGGCAATAAAATCTGCTTTGTTAAAGTGGTAATCAAATTTGCGTTCTTTGTCTTTTTGCAGAATTTTGGGTGTAAAAGGATTTTCATTCAAATAATCTTTAAATGCATAATTTTTATCCCAGAAATCTTTTGGCATAGACGAAAAGGTTTCATAAGCCAATTCCAGATTGTTGTTTCTAAAAGCAATTGTACCTTTTAAGTCTTTATAGTAATCAATATTAGATGTTACAGTTCCTGAGCAAATGTATTTCTCAAAAGGCGTTTTATCTTCTTTTTGCTGTAAAGCGATTAATTTATCGACATCTTGTGTTGTCGCAGTTCTGTCAAAATAACCTATGTAGCTGTAAAAGTAGGCATTATCGTAAGAAGAATATATCCCTTCACTTTTAATATCTGATTTCATCATTAATAATCCCGCAGTAACACGATCTCCTTGTTTAGCAAAATCGGCACTCGCAATTCGGTACAAACTATAAAGATTTTTAAATAAACCATAATCTGTTTCTACCAGACTTTCTACAGAATCAAAGTATTTAAAAAGTTGGTTTTGTACTTTTTCACTTTTCAGATCATCTTGTTTTAATGACACTAAAGCCAACTGAATATTTTTCTGCATTTGTATGGATGCATTGGCTTTGTCGGAAATCATATCAGTATATTTTTTCCCTAACGCAATATCATCATCCATAAAACAAAGCTGTGCAATTGCAGCTGTAATATACTCTTTTTGCTCTCCTGAAGTTTGTTCGCGAATAGCAATTAAGAAATATTCTAATGCTCTTAAATGCAGGATATCTTTGTTTAAATTTTCTTCTTTTGCTTTAGCATAATCTTCGTACCAATCTGTACCTTCAAATGTAACCGAAGGAGCTCCGTTGTTGGTGTATTGCGGCGTAAAAATCCAGTCTTCGAGTTTATTGACTTCTCTTCCTATCAAAAAACTCAAATTGATACTATTAGGACTTAGTCTGTAAACTTCTTCGATTGTTTTTAAATCCGGCGCGGGATTACGAAAACTTTCTATAGACAAAATAACACTTCGTTCTTCGTCGTTTTGGGCCAAAGCCAAAGTTTCCTGCGTTAATTTCCAGTTATAGTGCTGCAAAACAGCAAATGATTTTTCTTCGCAAGTGGCAAAAACTTTACTCAATAAATAATTTTGTAAAGCAAGGTTATCAATACATAAAGCTTTATAATACAAAGCCCACGGTTCTAAAATGGTATTTCTATTTTCGGCAAAATAGGTATCGTATAAACGAATTACTTCGTTTTTGTCCTGTGCGTAAAAACTATATCTTAAGATTAAAAAGGCGTATCGTTGTTTTAAAAAAGCATCTTTGGCTGTTTTTATTTTCTTTTCGAAATCACCTACATCAGCCAATTTATGATCTTTGCTGTTGTATCCTATCTGATTCCAGGATTCCCATTTTACATCGGCATTACTATTGTATTCTAACTTTTTGGCAAACAAAATATACTGTAAGAATGCTTTATTTTTTGAGAGTAACAAAGCATCGATAAAAGTATTTTTTTCGAATGCCTTTTTTAAAGTTTTATTTTCATAAGCCGTTTCAAATAATTCTCCATCTGTTTCGTACAAAATGGTATGCACATCTTTAGGATCAATCGTGTTCCCTAATTTTTTCTTCCATTCCAGACAATTCGATTCCTGATCGACACCGGAAACGGTATTGGTCGAATAGTAATAATCTGCTGAATAATAAAACGGTGTCAGTTTAAAAAAACCTTCCCGTTGTGCTTTAAACAACGCCAATCTACTGGTTTCTGGCGAAACGCTCCAACCGCAGGCAAAAGAAACCTGAAAGCATAAAACTAAAAGTACACTACTAAAAACTCTCATAATAGCCGGATATATTTTGGGTTCCATAATCGTTGATGTATTTTTTATCGAAAGAGAAAAATGTCACTTTGGTTTGATTGTCTATTTTGATTTTACGGGTAATAATTGAAATCATTTTTTCAAGTTCAGCTTCAGAGATTTTTTCAATTCTAATTTCATCGCCGTTTCTCAGATAGGTTTGTCCTATTAAAACATCATCTTGTAAAATGTATTTCGTATCTGATGTTTTCTTTAGTTTAATGCTATCATTTCTTAACTGATCATAATCGGATAAAATCCCTTTAAACTGATTTCCTCTAAAAACAACGGCCCAACTATACAACGGCAAAGCAATATCCAATTTTAATTTGTACTTATCGTGTGTAATATATTGCGCTAATTCTTCGCTGGTGGCTATCGAATTTTTAGTAGTAATGTCGTCTGGTTTTGCCAAATTATAGCACATTAATAAACCTTTATCTACTGGCGGAGTTCCGGCTTTCTCGGCATATTTATATTGCCAAAGTCTAATTGTTGCCGAGATTTTTGCTGTTGGAAAACCGCTCTTGATTTGTTTTAACAAATAAAAATAATTCTCTTTCGATTTTTCTGTCCAGTCACAATCGATTAAGATTTCTTTAAAATCAACTTTTAATTTCGCTAATTCGATCGATTTTACCGAGTCATAATTGATACGTTTATAGTTTTCCTGTTTGTAATAATCCTTTGGATATACAATTTCGTTTGCAATTTTATCTGCTTTGGTTTCATTCAGTCTCACCCCAATTTGCTGCACTCGTTTCGCGATTCTTGCGGCCAGACTATCCAATTGTTTTTTATTGGCTTGCAAAACAACTTCATTCGTAATAAAAATACTTGGCGTGATTTCAGGATTGCTGTCATTTAATCTAAAATCGTTTATTGTCGCCACCGGCAGAGGCTCTTTGGCATACGGATTCCAATCGATATCAAAAAAACGAATATACATATGCTGTATTTTCAAATCTTTTATCAAAGAATCCTCTTCTTTCTGAAAATACAAATTCGTTTTCCAATAACAAAACGATCTTACCACTTCATGTTCTTTCTCACAAGTTGCTCCGTTAAGTAACACAAAAAGTAAAATAAAAACGATATTCCTCATATTTTAATAATCCTTACAATTCAAATCAAAATTAACATTAATATAGGTAAGGATGTCGATTATTTATGAACAACTTCTACTTTGGATTCTTACCTTTGCAAAAAATTTATTTATGTCGAATATATATTTAGGATACCATTTTACGATTGAACCAAAAGAACCGGGTTCAGAAATTTTAATTGCTGAATTAGGCGAAAAAGCGTTTGAGACTTTTACAGAAACTGAAACAGGAATTTCGGCTTATGTAAAGAAAGATTTATGGGATGAGAATATCTTGGATGACATTTATATTTTAGAATCTGAAGAATTTAAAATTGAATATACGGTTGAAGAAATCGATCAGGTAAACTGGAACGAGGAATGGGAAAAGAATTTTGAAGCGATTGATGTAGACGGAAAATGCCATGTTCGCGCTCCTTTTCATGAAAAAACTGATGCTGAATTTGATATCGTAATCGAACCAAAAATGAGTTTTGGTACCGGTCATCACGAAACTACTCACATGATGATTCAGCATTTACTGGAAATGGATGTTAGAGGTCTTAAAACGCTTGATATGGGTTGCGGAACTGCAATTTTAGCTATTCTTGCCGAAATGAAAGGTGCTCAGCCAATTGATGCGATCGATATAGACAACTGGTGTTATTTGAATTCTATCGAAAATGCTGAACGCAATAATTGCAAACATATTACCGTTTACGAAGGCGATGCCGCTTTATTAGCCGGTAAAAGTTACGATTTGATCATTGCAAACATCAATCGTAATATTTTGTTGAATGATATGCAGGCTTATGTGGATTGTTTGAATAAAGGCGGTATTATATTGTTTAGCGGTTTTTATGAAGAAGACATTCCGTTTATTGATGCTTCATGCACAGAAAAAGGATTAACATATGTTAAAAAGTTTCAAAGAAACAACTGGGTTTCATTAAAATACGTAAATTAGATAGTTCATTTTCAATCTATAAACAACTCAGCAATTAAATAATTAGAGAATTCACGAAATCTGTACAAGTCTTATTTTAAAAAAATAAAGCCACAGACTAAGGGATTAAAAAGATTTTGTTTCTCGCAGATTTTATGGATTGAAGCAGATTCAATTCATTAAAATAATTTGCGTTAATCTTTTTAAATCTCCGTGAAATTTATATTCTTTAAGAATCTTTTTTAATCTTTGATAAACAAAAAATAATAATTACAAAAGTACAAAAACCTAAAAACATGAGTACTAAAGAAAAAGTAAGAGAAAGAGTTCGCGAAAAGGAAGCGACGGTTTTCAATAACGAAATCATTGTTTATAACGACGATGTAAACACTTTTGATCACGTAATTGATACTTTAATGCGTGTTTGCAGTCACACGCCTGAACAAGCAGAACAATGTTCCTTAATTGTACATTACAACGGAAAATGCACTGTAAAAACAGGGCCAATGGATAAACTAAAACCTCAATGTACACAACTTCTGGAAGCTGGACTAAGCGCCGAAATTGTTTAAATTGCCAATAATTTAAAAACGCATTCTATTTTGTTTTACACTAAAACTGAATAGAATGCGTTTTCATTTCAAACCATCTGAGATAAATGAGAATTATCGCATTTTTTATACTGCTTTTATTGCCTTTTATTTCAAAAGGCCAATCAAAATTTGAAGCTCTTCGAAAAAAACTAGTCGAAAATAAGACTTATGAATATGTTTATGATTTCGAAAATAATTATGCCGTATTTAGAACCTTCAAAGGAAAAATGGGACTAATTGATACTACAGGAAATGTTGTTATCAAACCAACCTACGAATACATTCATAATAAAGAAGAGCTTAAAAACTTATACGAAGTTGGTACCACAGTCAATAAAAAATTCAAACGTGGTTACATCGATTTGAAAGGAAACATCAGGATTCCGCTAGAATATGACGACGTTTATTTTCTAAGTAAAAATCTCATTAGAGTTTCTAAAAACAACAAAACTGGTGTAATCGATACCTTAAACAAATTAATTCTTCCTATAAAATTTGATTATATAAGAGATTATGCAGATGTTATTTATACTCAGAGCAATAACTTACTTGATCTTTTTGATTTTTCAGGAAAGCAAATCACGAATTTTAAAGCAAAAGATATTGATTATTTTACAAATAACAGAACTATTGTAACGCTTCAGAACAACAATAGTTTTATAATAGACAATTACGGAAAAATAATTTTAGATCCTATTAAAAATCATCGATTTGAAAAAGTTATCGACTCAGATTCTTATATTATTTTAAATACAATTTCTAATAAAAAAGGATTAATTAATTCTAAAGGTGATTATACAATAGCATGTAAATACGATGATATTACAAATTATAAATCATTTTTTATTGTTAAGGACAAAAGCAAGTTTGGGTTAGTAACAAAAAATGACTCTATACTAAAACCAGTTATTTATGACGGAATTTATCCTGTAAATTATAAAGAGGATAATCACTTTCAAAATCAATTATTGGCAAAGAAAGAAAATCTTGAAGGTATTATAAATCCTTTTTCAGAAAACGAGATTATCCCTATTCGATACAAAGATGTTGACGATTTTTCAGATTACTATATCGTAACTACTTTAGAAAATAAAAACGGGTTATTTTCTGAAAATGGCGATCGGATTATCAATGAAGATTATGAGTTTTACAACGTATCTCCAGACAAAATTTTTGCTACAAAAAACAATAAAAAATATCTTTTGACCATTACCGGGAAAACTTATTCTGAGATTGAAATTCCTGTAGATGAATTTGCAAAAAATGGTCCTTTCTCTAACGGATTTGCTAAAAGCAATTTTCAGATTTTTAAAAACGGAAATAAGTATGGCGTAATTAGCAATAAAAATGAAATCGTGGTTGCCTGTGAATACGATACAATTAAAAACATTTATTCGACCTCAGAATTTATTGTAAAAAAAGATAACAAATACGGTGTCGTAAAAGCCAAAAACGAGATTAAACTTGAGATCAAATACGATTCTTATCAAATCATAAAGGAATACATCAGGTTTGAAATTAAAAATCCAAAAACTAAAAAAGCTTATATGATAAACTATTCTTCAGATTATTAAATAAGAACATTCTGACTTGTTTTAAAAATCGTAATTCGATACGTTTTTTTTCTAAATGTTTAATTTACAAATAATTTAAAAAACATTCTATTTTATTCTATATTTGAACAAAATAGAATGTTTTTTTTATGGAAGAATATGGAAAGATATTGATTATCGCTACGCCTATTTTTTTAGTATTAATTATAATCGAAAAAATATACGGCATTTATAAAAAGGACGACACCGCTCCTTTGATCGATAGCGTATCAAGTATTAGTTCCGGAATTACCAATTCTGTAAAAGATGTTCTTGGATTAAGCCTGACTTTTATTTCTTATGAATGGATGGTTTCTAAAATTGCCATCTATCATTTAGAAGCCAATGTTCTCTCCTATTGTATTGCCTTTTTTGTCATCGATTTTTATGGCTACTGGAGTCATCGATGGGCTCATCAAATTAATCTTTTCTGGAATAAACATGCAATTCATCACAGCAGTGAAGAATTTAACCTTGCCTGCGCTTTGCGCCAGCCTATCGCGAGTCTGGTTAATTTATTTACTTTTTTATTGATTCCTGCCGCATTATTGGGTGTTCCTGCTACAGTAATTGCAATCACTTTGCCACTGCATTTGTTTTTGCAATTTTGGTACCATACCAAACACATCAAAAAAATGGGATTTCTTGAATATATTCTCGTTACTCCTTCCCATCATCGTGTGCATCACGCTATAAATCCGGAATATTTAGATAAGAACCATTCGCAGATTTTTATTTTCTGGGACAAACTTTTTGGTACTTTTCAGGCCGAATTAGATGATGTTCCGCCGGTATTTGGCATTACAAGACCTGCCAATACCTGGAACCCGATCCGGATTAATTTTCAGCATTTGAGTCTATTAATAAAAGATGCCTGGAGAGCCGAAAACTGGAAAGACAAACTCACCATCTGGTTTAAACCAACGGGTTGGCGACCTGAAAATTTTGATGAAAAATATCCTGTAAATAAAATCGATAACGTTTTTGATTTTGAAAAATACGGCACACAAAACTCGCAGCAATTAATTTACTGGTCTGTAGCGCAGGTTTTAATTACGCTTTTGTTTGTGACTTATTTATTTGATAATATTGCTACAATTGGGCTGCCCAATATTTTTATCTACGGCTTTTTTATTCTGGTAACTATTTATAGCTACACAGAGTTGATGGACAAAAGCAAATATGCCATTTTTTGGGAAGGTTTACGTTTGATAATTGCGATTGCAATTGTAGCGTATTATGGAGATTGGTTTGGCTTAAATCATAGTTTTTCTATGAGTAATTACATTATTTTAGGTTACCTAAGTTTGTCGTTTTTAATTTCGATATACTTTGTAACCATCGATTTCAGAAACCAAACAAACCAAATAATAAATTCATAAACCGCTTATGAAAAATGCTGCTTTTTTTAAAATTTATATCGCTTTTAGTATTCTATACCTCATCGTTTTGTTATCAGGACATGAAAATTTAGATTTGTTTTTAAAACCTGCTTTGATCCCTTTATTGGGTTTTGGAGTTTATTTTCATCGAAAATTCCCCTCCAGAAAGATACTGCTAACTGCTCTTTTATTTTCCTGGATTGGTGACGTTATTCTGCTTTTTGCTGACATAGCCGAAATCTATTTTATATTAGGATTGGTTTCCTTTTTAATCGCACATATCGCTTATTGTGTTCTTTTTAACAAACAAATCATAGGAGAAATTCAGATCAATAAAATCCTTTTTGGGATTGGAAGCCTTTTAATTGCTTTTTATCTAACAGCAATGATTTTGGTTTTAATGCCAAATCTGGGCGATTTAAAAATTCCTGTTATCGTCTATGCAGCTGTTATTTCGACTATGCTGTTATTTGCTTTTAATGGTTATTTAATCTGGAAAAAACCCGGGGCTTTATATATTTTTCTGGGAGCTGCATCGTTTGTTGCTTCAGATAGTATTTTGGCGTTTGATAAATTTCATGCACCTATCGAAAAAAGTTCTTTTTTTATTATGCTAACGTATCTTGTGGCACAATATCTGATTGTTGTGGGTATTATAAGACTGAATGCACAAAAATTAGATTAAAAAATAGCCCACGGATTTTAACGGGTAAAACTGATTTTCGCTGATTTTTTTATTTTTTGAATCGTAACAATTTGTAAACGAAATAGCTTGCAGATAAAACGAATTGAAAATTATTCTACAACGCAGATTTAGCTGATTTTTTGAATCTTTTTAATTCTGTAATCTGTGGCAAAAAATAAAAATTAGAGAAAATTCCTGAAATTTGGAGCAAAAAGAAAAAACACTTTTACATTTGTACTACCAATACCTTAAACCATGAAAAAAATAGCTCTTTATATCATTTTAATAATTACTGCAACTTCTTGTGTGAGTACGAGATCGACTTTGAAAAATGTTGATGATAATGCTCCGGATTTGGTTTTGAAGAAGAACAATACATTTGAAATAAAACTTTTTAGTACTGATAAAAAATACGGTTTCGATCCTGATTATCCGGTTAATATTTTCTTTAGAAATACGAAAGATGAAGCTATAAACGAAACTCGTTTTTTAAATGCTCTGGCCGGGCCAAGCGGAGAAAAAATTACTTATATCCGTTTAGAAACCTGTTGTCCTTTCCCTACCAAAAGAAGTGATATGGGGGCAGGATTTTTGAATGTTTATGAATTAAAATGGGAAGGACAAAAGAAACCTGTCAAATTATATTTGAACATTTATGAGAAAGGAATTTTGATGGTTCCGATGGGATTGAGTTTGAAGAAGGAGTAAATTTTACTATTCTAAAATGGTAAGAAAAATAATTCTACGTGTTCTGCTCTTCTTTTTATGCCTTTTTGTATTTATTGGCTGGACATTGTATTTAGTTGAAATTGAAGATCATTATGGTGATTTACAGGAAATCTATTTCGATTCAAAAACTGGCGATATCATCATCAATAAGCAAACGGAGGAATTTGGTATTATTTCGAAAAATTGGAAACGAGCTGATGTAATTACAAAGAAAAATGATACTTTGGATTTATATGATATAATTTATGTAAATCAAAAGGAAAATAAATATGAAGTTTTTAGAAGTAAAAAAGCGTTAAAAATAAACGAATTAAGTTTCGAAAAAATAGTAACATTAAAAAAGGATAATTCGTTACGAACTATCATAAAGAATTAAAAACAATCATTAAATCATGTACGGAACAGCTCCATTAATTTTAATTATTCTTCCATTATTATTTCAAATTATAGCTGGCAGAAAAGCAATTGGAGAAACTATATCTTTAAAATTCGGAACGGTTTGTTTGATTAGTTTTTTTTCGCAAATAGTGTTATCGATAATAGCTTTTTATGTTTCCTCTTATAATTTTAATAAATTTTTAGAACAAAATCCAAATTCCTTTAGATGTGGCATGGGGTTTCTTGGTTTCATTATGCTGTCTCTTCTGCTAACTTTTATTCTTGTAATCGTGATAATTGTTCAGTACAAAATCAAAAAATCTTATGAAAAGTAATTGTTTTTTGTAAGCTTATAACCACTATTGATTATCACTCTAATGCATAATTTAGGAGATATTCCTCCTTCGCTAGCGCGAGCGTCCCGCTCGTGCCCGCATGATTTAAATTGATTTTGATTATCGGCACGAGCGGGATGCTCGCGCTAGCAACAGAGAAATAAATTTGATATGAAATTACTATGATTAAAACCAAAACAGCTTTTATAATTTTTATAGCTTTAACTCTCATAATATTTCCTTATTATATTTTAATTCTGAGTATTGATTCTGATTTTTTAAATTCAATAATTCCAGGTTGGCATACTACTATTATTCCGATAAGTATAATTTCAAATCTGTTTAAATTCTTAGTTCTTATTATCGTTTCATTTTATTATTGGCGATTATCAAGAGTTGTAAATGAAATAGATTTAAAAAAATTTATAATTCATTTTTTACTGACGATTCCAGCAGTTTTAATTGCAAAATTGAATGTCTACGATTTTATTAGAACAGATTTATACAGTGCTAAAAGTTTTTTATCAGTAATTCAAACAGTTGTTTTTATTAATATTTTCTTTAATATTCTATTTTTTACCGGACAGGTTTTCTTTGGGATTTTTTATAAGAGAACCAATCGCTCACATCGGTGAAAATTAAGTTAAATTATATCTTTACTCCCATAAATGCCATAATTTTGATTGTATTGATAAAATGAAAAAAAAATAAAATGGAACAATTAAAAAACAATTATAAAATTGAAGCTCCGGGTTTCGATTTACAGCAATATTTAAAGAGAATTAAGTTTGAGGGAGAAATTCAATTGAATTTAGAAGGCATAAAAAAATTGATGCAAAGCCAGATATTTAGTGTGCCTTTTGAAAACATTGATGTGCAGGCAGGTAAAGCTATTTCCTTAATTGGTGATGATATTGTAAACCAAATTGTGACTAAAAATCGTGGCGGATATTGCTATCAAATCAATGGTATTTTTTCGTTAATGCTTCAGGAAATTGGTCTTCCGCATTATTATATTGCGGTTCGCCCTTTGGTTAATCCTGATCCGAATGCGAAAACTCATTTGGCAATAATTGCTACCATCGAAAACGAAGAATATCTAATTGATTTAGGGTTTGGCGGAAATAGTATCAGAGAGCCTTTAAAACTGAGTGAAATTGGAACTGAGATTCAGCATGATTGGGATACTTTTTCTTTGGTTAAAACAGATGAAAATGAGTTTTTATTGCAAATTCTGATCGGAAAAGAATGGACTAATTTATATTCGTTTGATTTGACTCCACAAAGATGGATCGATTTTAAACCTGCCAATTATTACAATTACTCGAATCCGGATTCTGTATTTACCCAAAAATTAATTGTGGTTTTGCAAAATCCGTCAGGCAAAAAAATATTATCAAAAAATTCGTTAAAATCAGTAACCAACGGGATTGCCGAAATCATCTCTTTTGAGGACAATCAACTGGATACTGTTTTGGAAACAGAATTTAATTTGAAGGTATAATTTGAAGTCTTTTGAGGAGATATTCCTCATCAAATCCCGTAATTCCACTACGAGTTTAGCCGTGATAGCAGCGAAAATCATTTTTTGAGAAACCCTATTTTTTCTGGTTTTTGCAGAGCGACCGGAGGAAGCTCCTGCAAAGACCAAGAAAAAAAGGGTTTAGAGAAAAATATTGCAGCGGATAGCGCGATTGGCTTCTTAAAATAATCTTAAATCTTCATCTCGTATTCATAAATCATGACTACCTTTGCACTGTCAAAAAATCATATTATGAACATACAACATATTCCACAAATTAAGCATACTGAAAGTGGTAACTTCTTTTTATTGGCGGGACCTTGCGCTATTGAAGGAGAAGAAATGGCTCTAAGAATTGCTGAAAAATTAGTTGGTATTACCGACAAACTTCAGATTCCTTATGTATTCAAGGGATCGTTTAAAAAAGCCAACCGTTCGAGAATTGATAGTTTCTCTGGAATTGGTGACGAAAAAGCATTGAAAATTTTAAGAAAAGTTTCGGAAACTTTTCATGTTCCTACTGTAACAGATATTCATACTAATGAAGATGCTGATATGGCGGCGCAATACGTTGACGTTTTGCAAATTCCGGCGTTCCTTGTTCGTCAGACTGATCTTGTTGTGGCTGCGGCTAATACTGGAAAAGTAGTGAACCTGAAAAAAGGACAATTTATGAGTCCGGAAAGCATGAAACACGCTGTACAAAAGGTTTTGGATTGCCAAAACGAAAATGTTATGGTTACAGATCGTGGTACTATGTTTGGTTACCAGGACATGATTGTTGATTTTAGAGGAATTCCTACTATGCAACAATATGCGTCTACGGTTCTTGATGTTACGCACTCGTTGCAACAACCTAACCAAACTGCCGGTGTTACGGGAGGAAGACCTGATATGATTGAAACTGTTGCCAAAGCGGGTATTGCTGTTGGGGTTGACGGTATTTTTATCGAAACTCATTTTGATCCTGCTAATGCAAAAAGTGATGGTGCTAACATGTTGCATTTAGACTATTTTGAAGGTTTAATGACGAAGTTGGTTGCCATTAGAAAAACAGTTAACTCATTTTAATTTTATAATACAAGTTCATTGAAAACAAATATTTTATTTTTCTTCTTGTTGTGTTTCTCTGTAAACACATTTGCTCAGGAAGAAATCGCAGTAGAAAGATATACGGCTCACAATAAGGGAAAATTTTTCGTTTCATGGGGAGGAAACAGAGAAAGTTATACTAAATCTGACGTAAATTTTAGAGGTAAGGATTACAACTTTACGGTAAATGATATGAAGGCGCATGATAAACCAAAAGGATATCATATTGATTATGTAAATCCGGCAAACATGACGATTCCGCAAACGAACTTTAGAATGGGATATTTCTTTAGCGATCATTACAGTGTTGCTATTGGTTGGGATCATATGAAGTATGTGATGACTCAGAATCAAATCGCTAATGTTACGGGTAATATTAATTTACCTGCTGATCAGGCTGGATCTTATTACAACGGAGATTATAATAATACTCCTGTAGATATGTCTCAGCATGGTGCTCAGGAAGGTGGTATTGCGGGTGGTACTCAGGGAAATCCTCCTGCTTTTTTAATGTACGAACATACAGATGGTTTAAACTACATTAATACTGAGGTTTCAAGACATGATGATATTTCGAAATTGTTTGGTATCACTAATACTGATAAGGTTCAGATTAATTTAACTGAGGGTTTAGGTGCAGGTTTATTATATCCTAAAACTAATACAACTCTTTTAGGAAAAGAACGCCATGATGATTTTCACATTTCCGGATATGGTTTATCTGCAAAAGCGGGAATTAACTTTACTTTCTTCAAGTATTTTTACTTGCAAGGTGAGCTAAAAGGTGGTTACATCAACATGCAGGATATTAAAACTACAAGAAGTAATGATGATAGCGCTTCGCAGGACTTTTTCTTTTTACAAAGAATTATTGCTGTGGGGGGAATCTTTAGAATCTAATATTTCTTAAAATTATATTTAAAAATAGTTATCATTTTGGTAACTATTTTTTTTTGCCTTTTATTTGTTGAGTAAGAAAAAAATCTCGCAAAGTCGCGGAGTCGCAAAGTTTTTTTGTTTCACGCAGATTTAGCAAATTATAGCAGATATAATTTAAAAATTTGCTATTTATAATTATCTGCGTGCATCTGCTTGAATCTTTTTAAAATCTGCGTGAAATATAATTTTACGATAAAATATCTTAAATCTAAAACATGAAAAAATCAAAATATCTTTTTCCCGTAATTACATTTTTATTGAGTTTTGGCTGTGCTTTATTTGTTGCCATGAAGGTTTTTCCGAACAATCCTTTTTCTAAGACAAAAAATAATACAGAAGCTTCTTTACAGAATAAAATTCAGGATGGTGATCTTATTTTTCAGACTTCGGAATCAAGTCAATGCGAAGCGGTTCGAATTGCTACGAATTCTAAGTTTTCGCATTGTGGGCTTATTTATAACGTAAACGGAAATTTGTTTGTCTTTGAAGCTGTTCAGCCGGTAAAACTAACAAAGCTTGAAGATTGGATTCAGCACGGAAAAGGTGCTAAATATCTTGTAAAAAGATTAAAAAATGCTGATGCTGTATTGACTCCCGCTACATTACAAAAAATGAAAGATTACAGTCAGGGTTTTATGGGCAAGGAATACGATGCTTATTTTGAATGGACGGACACGAGAATTTATTGCTCTGAACTGATCTGGAAAATTTATAAAAATGGTGCGGGTATTGAGTTATCAAAATTAAAGCAACTGAAGGATTTTAACTTAAGTGATGCCAGGGTTCAGAAAATTTTGAAGGAGAGATACGGAAAGGACATTCCGCTTGAGGAAAAAGTTGTTGCACCATCAGATTTAGTCGATTCTGATGTATTAAAAACCATTATAGATACTTATTAATTGCCTCTTAAAAATGAAGTGAAAAACATTTATAAGATTTTACTTCTGCCTTTTTTAAATTAAAAATGTTGTTCAACGAATTAAAGTGTTTTTAAACGAAAAACCCTTTGCAATGTTAAAAATATAACATTCGTGTAAAATTTTAATATTATTTTAGTAATGTAATTTCAAAATTAGGTTTAATCTATGAACCATAGCGCACCTAACCTTACTAAAAATACTGTTGATTTTTTCAATCAGTTTGAGGAGTTTTTTGATTCTTCGCCGGACTTATTATGTGTCTCCGGATTTGATGGATATTTTAAAAAAATAAATCCATCTGTATCAAAATTATTAGAATATAGCGAAGAGGAATTATTATCGAACCCCATAAACGATTTTGTTTTTGAAGATGACAGGATAAACACCTCTAATGCAAGAAAAAATCTAACCCGAAAAATTGGTCTATACAATTTTGAAAATCGCTATGTAACAAAAAGCGGCAATGTGGTTTGGTTATTATGGACATCTTTTCCTATACAAAAGGACAAAATTATTTTTGCAATTGCTAAAAATATTACGTTTAAAAAAGAGCTGGAGCAGGAACGAAATGCTCATTTAACAGAACTTACTAAAATAAATAACGAACTTAAACAGCTTACTTATACTACGGCTCATGATTTGAGATCTCCGGTAAATAATTTATTGGCTGTTTTTGATCTTTTGGATACTTCTACCATAACTGATCCTGAAACGCTTGAACTGATTTCGATTATTGAAATCGCAACATACAGCCTAAAAAAGACTTTAATTGATCATGTTGCTATTCTGGATAAAAAAAATGAAGAAGACAATCAATTGGAGTTATTGAATTTTGATGCTGTTTTAAAAGAGGTTTTGTTTTCGATCAACTCTTTAATTTATAACTCAAAAGCAAAAGTTACTATTGATTTTTCTGAGGTAGAAACGGTTCTCTTTAATAAAACTTCTTTGAAAAGTATTTTTCTGAATTTAATTACAAATTCAATTAAATACTCGAAACCCGGTTCTTTGCCTATTATTAATTTTAATTCACATCGTTTTAACGGAAGTACGCAACTGACCATTACAGACAACGGAATTGGTTTTGATATGGAAAAAGTAAAGGATAAGATTTTTGGGTTACATCAAAAATTTAATTCACGCAAAGACAGCAACGGTATTGGTTTGTATTTGGTTTACAATCATGTAACTAATCTTGGCGGGCATATTTGTCTGGAAAGCAAACTTAATGAGGGCGCAAAATTTACGATTACTTTTAAGGATTAAGGTGATATAAAAAAACCATTCGCGAAATGGAATGGCTTTTTTATATCAAACTGATTACCTAATATCAAAATTATCGTATATATTTTGATAAGTAGGCATATAATCTAAAAGTTCCTCAGGTTTAGAACAGAATGTTAATAGGTATAAATCTCTTCCTTTTATAAAATAATATTGAAGAATTGTCGCAAAGTATCCATTATCCAACATTGTCTTATAAACGATTTCTTGTCCTGTTAAACCATTTTTTAAGACTTTCCGGTTTGAAATAATTTCACTGCTAACACCAAATTTTTTATCTATTATTTTTTTTAGCATTTTTGGCTTAACATTCTCATAACCAATATCTTTAATTAACAAACCGATATTCTCTATAAAATTATCCTGTAAGGAACTTTTTTCACTCAGCAGCATAAATGAATTTTGAAGTGAATCCGTTTTTTTAAGATACCAATTTTCAGGAAACAGCAATGAATATTTTTTCTCACTAATATATAGTTTTCTATAAGCCTTTTCAGAATTTTGCTGACTAAACACAAGTGTAGCGTAAAGTAAAAAGACTATTTGAAAAACTATTTTCATTTTAAATCTAACTTTTCGTTGGCAGTATAATTCCGGTTTGGTCAATTAAATATATCAGTGAAGTCATTGTTGCTGCTCCCAGTTCCAGTTCTCTTTTATTAATGGCATCAAATTTATCGTTTGCTGCATGGTGATAATCGAAGTAACGTTGTGAATCTGGCATTAAACCCGCTTTTACAATCGTTTTAGACGTTAAATGTTCGATATCTGAGCCACTGTGCCCTTTTACAAAACTATTTACGAAATAAGGCTCGAATAGAGGTGCAAATTCCTGAATTTTTTTCAGGTTAGCATCATCTGCTTCAAGAGAAAAACCTCTGGGTGTAAATCCGCCTGAATCGCTTTCAAGGGCAAAAATATGGTTCTCGTTCTTTTGCTTTGCAACTTCTTCATATTTTGCTCCGCCTTTTCCGCCGTTTTCTTCATTCATAAACAAAACGACACGAATTGTATTTTTAGGTTTGTAGTTTAAGTTTTTAAGTATACGAACTACTTCCATACTTTGTACTACTCCTGCTCCATCATCGTGAGAACCATCGGCAAGATCCCACGAATCTAAATGTCCGCCCACTACCATTATGTTTTCAGGAGTTACTGTTCCTGTAAGTTCCCCAATTACGTTATGTGACAATACATCTGGTAACGTCTCGCAAGATTGTTTAAAATAAAATTTTAAAGCCGGATTTACTTTTAAGGATTTGCTCAACAATTCAGCTCCTTTTGTGCTAATTGCAGCAGCCGGGATATATTTGTCTTTTGGTAAATCGCCATAACTTTGATTTCCTGCATGAGGAAAATCGTCTAAACGCAAACTTAGTGAACGTACAATTGCTCCTACAGCTCCTAATTGTGCAGCTTCTTTTGCTCCTATTCTTCTTTGATCTCCTGCAGCGGAATAAGCATCAAAAGTGCCTACGTTTTCAGGATTCATTGGTCTGTTAAAAAATACAATTTTACCTTTTACTTTATCTCCTAAAGCCCTTAATTCATCTATACTTTTTACCTCAACAATTTCTGCTGTAAGCCCAGTTTTTGGAGTAGCAATTGAAGCTCCCAAAGCACAAATTGGCACGCTGGTTTTTATTTTTCCGTCTAAAATATAAGCTGTTTCTTTTTCGCCACGAACCCAATGCGGAACCATAACTTCCTGCAAATACACTTTATCAAGTCCTAATGTTTCAAGTTGTCTTTTTGTATATGCTACAGCTTCTTCGGCGCCTTTAGAACCTGACAAACGGCTTCCGATATCGTTAGATAAATATTCTAACCAGGTATAACATTTAGCTTCTGTCAAAGCTTTTTTATAGAATAATTTAATATTCTTTTCATCATTTGACTGTGCAAAAGATGTCAATCCGTTTAAAACCAAAGCAGTTAAAAGAATCGTTTTTTTCATAGGGTTTATGCGTTTTTGGGTTGTTACACAAAGGAACAAAATTCTTTAGAACTGCAGGAGTTTCTCCTGAACTATTCCCATAAAAAAAACTCTAATTACAAACCTTTTAGTTTATAATTAGAGTTTTTATGGTATTAATAAAATAAAACTATTTTACTTCTATAATCTTATTTTTTGTTCCAATTCCGTTCTCATTAAAAGCTTCGATTGTAAAGTAATACTTTGTTCCTTTGTCTAAACCTCTAAAATCATACGAATTATCGCCGTACACCATTATACTGTTGTATAGTTTATCAGGCGAAATTCCGTAATAGATATTGTATCCAATAGCATCCGCTTGCTTTTTCCATGAGATCATAGCATTTCTTGAATCAGTTTTATTTCGATCGACTTTAAACGAGTTAACTGCTTTTGGTTTTTCTAATAATCCATTTCCGAATACTCTGAAATCTGAGATCGCAAACAATCCTGATGCATTGTGAATGTTTTCCATTTTGATGTAACGTGCTTTTATCGATTTTGTCAACTCTACATAATCATGAGGAACATCTTTATCATTTTTGGATTTATCGACTACCAAAGTCCAGTTTTTAGCATCATCTGACATGTATATTTTATATTGATAATAAATATCCATTGCTTTATTAAACTGAGTCGCTTTATGGTCTGCGTAATTAATCTGCAATGCCTTAATTTCCATTGGTCGTCCTAAATCCATTTGAAGCCATTCTCCCGGATCAGCTGTTTTAGCAGACCAATAACTTTGAATATTTTCATCAGTTAAGTTTTCGGCACCATAACAGAATTTCTCGTATACTTTTTTACCGCCATTATCTACTCTATGAGTTTCTACTTCCATACATTCTTCAGAAGAAGAAACAGTTACCGGTTTTTTATACGAAAGTAACATCCATCCTGATGAAGCACCTTTTGTCTGATCACGTTCTTGTGTTGGCAATACAATTGGGAAATCGCCGTAAGAAGTGATAGAATACATGACATCATCTTTGTCAAAACCTGCCGGGAACATATCGATACGACGCTCAAAACGATCTTTTATCGAAATTTTACAAGTTCCGGTGTTCCAGTAATTACCGTAATTATCAGCAAAAGTATTTCCGTGTCCTGCTCCAATTACAAATCCGCCCGGTTTATACGACATCGGATTGTGTTTTTGATACTCAAAAGGCCCTAAAGGACTATTACCAACATGAACTCCGTTTGCATATCCTTTAAATTCAGTAGCCGGAGCGCCATATTGCATATAGTATTTTCCGTTGTGTTTGGTCATCCAGGCACCTTCTATAAAATCACCCCAAGGTGCAGGTTCCATATCGTTATTAGGTCCAAAACGTTCCCAACCATGATTTTTAGGATCAAGACCTACTACTTCTTTAATTTGTCCGTATGGTCGTTGAATGTCTTCTACTTCAGTTGCAGCGTAAAGTTTTGCATAATCTGCCTGATTTCCTACCGGCAACCATGTTTTATAATCTACTTCGGTACCTACTAGAGGCAATTTTCCGCTTGAACCGTAGTACATATACACTTTTTTATCATCATCCTGAAAAATGGCAGGATCCCAGGTTGGTAACATTGCTTTATCTACATGTCGTAACCATCTTCCTGATTTAGGATCGGCAGTTTTCCAGATTGGATGATCTTTTTTCCAGGTTGATCCTACATAAAATAATGTATCATTTACAACCCATGCAGCAGGAGCACATTGATCATCGTCACCTGGTTCTCTTTGAAAACTTCCGTAAACGAAATTCCAGTCTGACATATCTTTACTCCAAAAGAAACCTGCCTGATTGGTCGCAAATAAGTAATATTCATTTTTATAGGTAATAATTACGGGATCTGCGCTTGAACGACGGGATTCCGGGATTCTATTATGATTATAGGTAGTATAGTTGTACCCAATATTAATTGGGTTACAATAGGTTGATGCAGGTTTATTAGGATCAAACCATTCAGTTTTTCCAGGGATACTGGATTTTTGTGCCGAGATATTGATATTAAATCCTATCAAAAGCATCAAAAGCGATATAGACGATAGTTTATACATTTCTTTTATTTTTAGTTATTCGTTATAAGTTAAGGTTATGAGTTACTCTTAAACCTTAACTTATAACTCTTTATTTTTTATTCTTTATTCTTTCTTTCAATAATTCAGGTTCATTGGTCGTGATATAATCAAACTTGTTTTGAATGATCCAATCCATATCAGCAGCTTCATTAACTGTCCAGGCGTTTAGAATAATATTATTCTCTTTTGCTTCTTTAATCCATTCGGGATGTTTTTTAAAGAATGAATAATGATAATCGACACCATTTATATGGTCTGCTTTTACTTCTTTTGGAGATTTATTTCCTTCCAAATATTGCAAAACTGTTTTTTGATCTACCTTTCTAATTTCTTTTAGGATTTCGTAATCAAAACTAATGTAACAGGTATTTTTATCTGCCTTTAGTTTTTTGATCATTTCAACCGTTTTTAGCGCCGTTTCTTTTCCTCTTTCTTTGCTTATTTCCGAAGGTTTTATTTCGCATACCAAAAGAGTATATTTATTATTCCTTTTTCCTTCAACAATATATTCGTGCAGAGTTGGAAGCTTTTCTCCGTTAGAAAGTTTAAACTTGATTAAGTCAGCATAATTTGTTTCTTCGATAAGCAATTTATTATAATGCGCATCGTGATTGATTACTAATGAATCATCTGCGGTTCTCCAAACGTCAAATTCTGAACCCGGAAGTTTTAAGTCGATCGCATGCCTTAGGGATGCGATAGAATTTTCAGGTAAGTTATTTTTTTTCCATGCTCCGCGATGTGCTACGATAGCATTTTTCTGTGCATTACAAGAAGAGAAACCAACTATGATCAGCATTATAAGAAATGCGTAAAATGTTTTATTTGTATTCATTGTATAGAAATTAAGATTTGTATTTTTTAATTTTAACCATCGAATTTACTTACAAAATAGAGTTTGAAAGCTAAAAAAAAGCCCTCCGAACTAACAACGAAGGGCCAATCAATAATAAATAAACCAACTATTTAGTTAACTCAAAACTAACTTTCTTATCGGCATTTGAATTTCCACCAACGAAAACATCAAACTGTCCAGGTTCTGCTACAAATTGTAAATCAGAATTATAAAATTTTAAATCTTCAACTGTGATATCAAAAGTCACGGTTTGTTTTTCACCTTTTTTAAGTGTAATTTTTTGGAAATTTTTCAGTTCTCTAACTGGTCTTGTTACTGAACCAACTAAATCTCTGATATACAACTGAACTGTTTCTTTTCCATCATATTTTCCGGTATTTGCAACATCTACAGTTACTTTCAATTTTCCTGCAGCGTTCATTTTATCAGATGAAATTTTCAGGTTTGAATACTCAAAAGATGTATAACTTAAACCAAAACCAAATGGAAACAATGGCTCGTTTCTTTCGTCGATATAATTAGATCTGAATTTTTCAAATTTACCTTCTGTGTTAGAAAGTGGTCTTCCTGTATTCTTGTGTGCATAGTAAATTGGCAATTGACCAACGCTTCTAGGGAAAGTTGAAGTTAATTTTCCAGAAGGATTTACATCTCCAAACAATACATCAGCAATAGCATAACCTGCTTCACTACCTGCAAACCAAACATTCAAAATTGCAGGAACAGTTTCGTTTTCTTCTTTAATAACTAACGGACGTCCGTCGAATAAAACTAAAACAACTGGTTTTCCTGTTTTTAATAATGCATTTAATAAATCTTTTTGAGCTTGTGGAATTTCTAAATTTGTACGGCTGCTAGATTCTCCACTTAATTCTGCAGATTCTCCAAGAGCTGCAACAATCACATCAGATTGATTCGCTACTTTTAAAGCTTCGGCTAATAATTCTTCTTTTGAGCGACCATCACGGTGTAACGTTTTACCAAACATTGTAGCATTAGTTTCAAAAGTTTCATCGTAATCTAAATTACTTCCTTTTGCATATAATACTTTTGTAGAAGGTCCTGCTACTTCTTTGATTCCTGCTAATAATGAAATAGCATTTTCCATTTTTGTAGCCACACTCCATGTTCCTGGCATATTCTCTTTAGCATCAGCCAATGGCCCGATCAAAGCAATAGTTCCAGATTTTTTAAGTGGCAATACCTGACCTTGATTTTTTAGTAAAACCAATGATTGTGCAGAAATTGATCTTGCTTCTTTTCTGCTGCTTGCAGTAAAGATTTCAGTTTTTGCTCTGTTGGCATCACAGTATTTGTACGGATCCTGGAACAATCCTAAATCATATTTAGCTTCCAAAATAAGTTTAACAGCATTATCAATGGTTTCGATCGTTACTTTTTTCTCCTCTAATGACTTTTCCAAAGTTCCTAAGAAACCTTCTCCAACCATATCCATTTCAACACCTGCATTCAAAGACTGAGCAGATACTGCTTGTAAATCTCCCATACCGTGTTCGATCATTTCAGGAATTCCTGTAAAATCAGTTACTACGAAACCTTTAAAACCCCATTGTTTTCTTAAAACATCAGTCATTAACCATTTGTTTCCAGTTGCAGGAATTCCATCAACTTCGTTAAAAGAAGCCATAACAGATCCTACTCCGGCATCAACAGCTGCTTTGTAAGGAGGGAAATAATCATTAAACATTCTGATATGACTCATATCAACTGTGTTATAATCACGACCACCTTCAGGAGCACCATATAAAGCGAAGTGTTTTACACACGCCATGATAGAATTATTTTTTGAAAGATCGTGTTGTTGGTATCCGTTTACCATTGCAGTTGCAATTCGGCTTCCTAAGTACGGGTCTTCACCAGAACCTTCAGAAACTCTTCCCCAACGTGGATCACGAGAAACATCAACCATAGGAGAGAATGTCCAGTTGATACCATCGGCACTTGCTTCCTGAGCTGCAATCTGAGCACTTCTTTCGATCAATCCCATATCCCATGTACAAGATAATCCTAACGGAATTGGGAATGTTGTTTCGTAACCGTGAATAACATCCATTCCAAAAATCAATGGAATTTTTAAACGGCTTTTTTCAACAGCAATTTTTTGAACTTCTCTAATTTTTTGAACAGATTTAATATTGAATAAACCTCCAACTTTACCTTCAGCAATTTTTGTAGCCACGTCAGAACTGTTTGCTTGTCCTGTAGTAATATCTCCAGAAGTTGGTAAATTAAGCTGACCTAATTTTTCATCTAATGTCATTTTCGACATTAATTCAGCTACAAACTCTGACCTTGGTTTAATTTTTACTGTATTTTTAGTATTCTTTTTCTGGGCATAACCCAAAACAGCACATCCTAAAAATAGTAAGACTAATTTGTTTTTCATTCTATTATATTTATTTGTTCGTATTCATTTTCATTTGTTTAAACATCCAGTCATAAATTTCCTGATTGTCATAAACTCTCGACCAGCTATCGTGGCCTGCATCATCAAAAATGGTTAATTGTACATCTTTGGCATTGCACTTTTTTAATTCTTTGTAAATGGTGATCGCATAATCTACCTTTACTACATCATCCAATAATCCGTGAAAAATTCTGGTTGGGATATTCGCAATTTTACAAGCACTTTCTAATTCAATCAAATCAACAAAACCTGAAATAGGTACAATTGCCGCAAACTTATCCGGATATGACAATGCTAAATTCCATGCTGCCCAACCTCCGGAACTTAAACCAGTAATATATATTCTGTCAGGATCTATTTTGTTCTCTTTTTGAATTTTTAAAATCAATTCATTAATCGATTCAATATTCCAATTTTCATCTTCTTTGCATTGAGGAGCTAAAACATAAGCATCTAATTGATGTGTTTTCAGATACTTTAAAGGTCCATTAATTTTTACTTTTTCAATGTCTGTTCCTTTTTCTCCATCACCCGAAATAAAAACTATTAATGGTTTTTTATCTTTTGTATTGGCCGGTTTGTGTAATGCGTAACCCAATTCATATTTGGTTACTTGTACTGTTTTTATTTTTCCGGTTGTTTCGCTTTGCGCAAAACCCATTACAGAAAATAATATCGCTACTAATGCTATTTTAAATTTCATTCGAAATGCTATTGAATTCCGTATTTCCCGGATTTGAAACCAAGTTTAACTAAGCCTTGTTTTACTTCTGGTGCATTCATGAATAATTTCCATAACAATCCAGTACGGTAATTTTCAATCATTACTACTTCTGGTCCCTGATCAATTGCTAAATAACGTTTTGCAACCCAATTATCATTTTGTAAACTCAAAGCATCATAAAAACCAGCTTCTCCCCAAGTTTTATCTTTATGATTGTCATAAAGATTTCTTATAAGTGCCATAGATTCTTTTGGCGTATATACAATTGAGCTTATTGCCGCTGTTGGTGATATAACTCCTACATCATTTGTTGGGAAATGTGCATTATACCCGATTGATCCGTCAGGATTTCTTGAATAAGATGCTGATAATCCCCAATAATCTGGTCCGTAACCTTCAAATTTCTTTGGATTTTCAACACAATATTCATAATCTATTTTTGTTTGGTTCACATTCAAATCCCAATAATTTGCATATTTATCAGTCAATTGATTTGGATCTAAACCAACATAAGAATAATGTGCCCAGAATAATGGTCCACCATACTCTTCAGCTCCATTATGTTTTAAGATTAATGGAATATTATATTTTGTTTTAGAAGAAACAATTCCGCCACTTCTCGCCCATCCTTCATGATATGCTTTTGCATCAATTGAATGTGTTGGCGAAGATGCTGCCAAAACATAAGTTATCAAACACTCATTATACCCTTCTAAAGGAAAATTCATTTGCCACGCATAAGAAGGCGACCAGTGCCAGTATAATACATTTTTATTATTGGTGTACCATTGCCAGTCAACACCTTTCCAAAGTGCATCATATTTTTGAGCAACAGCTTTTTCGTTCTCAGAACCATCTTTAAGATATTCACGAACTGTAATCATTCCCGCAACCAAAAATGAAGTTTCGACTAAATCTCCACCATTATCCTTGGTTCCAAAAGGCTTTACTTTTCCTGTATTTCCGTCAATCCAGTGTGACCATGCTCCGTGAAAACGATCTGCTTTGCCTAAAAAGTCTGCAATTTTGTTTAGTCGTTCAACTCCTTGCTCTTTGGTAATATAACCTTGAGACATACCTGAAACTAAAGCCATTAATCCGAAACCTGAACCTCCTGTTGTTACGATGTTAGCATCATTTTCAGGATAAACTCCATCTGGATGATAACGTTCTCTTGCTAATCCGGAATTTGGCTCCGCGTAATCCCAAAAATATTTAAACGTTTGTTTTTGAACTGTTGATAGAAGTTCTTCATCTGTTAATTTTACAGCAACTGCATTCTCTTTTTCATTTTCTTTTGATTTCTCAGAATTGGATCCGCAACCAAAAAGACTAAAAACTAATAATAAAACTGAAATTCTAACCATTATAAAAAATTATGTAATTTATAAATAATCACTTCCTTCAATTTATGAAGGAAGTGATTTAAAATTTAATTAGTAACCACCTGGATTTTGTTGAGAAAGCCCACCTGCTTCTCTTATAAATGAAGTTGGTATAGGCCATAACTCATGTTTTCCAACAATAAAAGTTTTTCCATCTGCTGCCATAGCTGCTGGAGCCTGACCTGTTCTCACAATATCAAACCATCTGTCATGTTCAAAAGCTAATTCTACTCTTCTTTCTTTCCAAATTGCAGTTCTTACATCTGTCTGTGATACTGCTGGAGTACTGCCAAGATTTGCTCTAAGTCTTACTTCGTTTAATAACGGGATAGCATCATTTGTTTGTCCTAATTCATTTAATGCTTCTGCTTTCATTAATAAAACTTCTGCATAACGCAAATATCTTAGGTTTGTATCTGTAAATTCCAAATTATAAAAAGCCGAAGAATATGCTTTATAATTGTACATTGGATTACTTACTGTTGATGCAACTACTCTTCCATCGTATAAAGTTGTACCTCTAAAAATGATTGTAGCGTTCTTTCTTACATCACCAGCTTCGTATGCATCTGCTAAGCCTTGAGTCGGTGTATTGAAACCCCATCCCCAACCTCCGGCACCACGAGGTGCTTGAGAAGCTGTATAATTTCCTATTCCGAATCCTGGAGCAGTAGGCGAACCTATTCCATTAATTTCAAAAATAGACTCAGAACCAAACTCTCCTTCTTTTTTAAATTGTAAAGAATAATCAGAAACTAGAGAATAACCAGTTACTTTATTACAATTATCAACTACGCTTTGCCATTTTTTCTGATATAAACTAACTTTAGCCAATAAAGCATATGCAGATCCTTTCGAAACTCTCGCTACATCAGAACCTGAATAAGCTGACTTTAAAGGCAACGCCTCGATTGCATCATTTAAATCTTTTTCAATAAAAGCGTACACATCAGCAACTGATCTACGAGTTAATTGCATTTCTTTATCTGCCTGAGATATTGGAACAGGAGATATATGATCTACAATAGGAACTCCCCCATATCCTTTTACCAAAGTAAAATACATAAAAGCTCTTAAAAACTTAGCCTCGCCTTCTAATCTGGTTTTTAAAGCAGGTGTTACCTGATCTAATTTTGGCAACATATCTAATGCCTGATTAGCTCTGTTAATACCAGCATAATTATAGTCCCAAATACTTTGAAATGAAGGTGTCGAAGCATTATACTCTAAAGCATCTATTACAGCTTTATCAACACCTGTATCTCCTGGATCTGAACCTTTATCTGCATCATCCGAAATGATACTTGTCACGGCATTCCATGCAAAAGAAGACATGTCCCAAGCTAAAAATGTATTGTAAATTGCATCTACCATTGTCGTTGCCCCATCATCGCTATTAACTTGGTTGGGCTCACCTGGTACGTTTTTAGTTTGATCTACATCTAAAAACTCATTTGAACATCCAGGCATACATAATGCTGAAAGAACAAAAAATGATATATATATTTTTTTCATAATATTAAAATTTTAAATTAGCCCCAATAATAAATGTTTTTAATGCTGGGTAAGCATCTAGCTCAACTCCCTGAGTTCCTGAAACCAATTCTCCATCTCCTAACACCTCAGGAGAGAATCCTGAAAATTTCTGAGTAATAAATGGGTTCATCGCATTTACATAAATCCTACAGTAACTTAAAAAACTATTTTCTCTAATTGGTAATTTATAACCTAAGGTAATATTGTTAATTCTAAAGAAATCTGCAGATTCTAAATAGTAAGTTGATGCGACAGGAATCAAATTGAACGGAGCAGGATTTGATGATGTTGGGTTAGCTTGTGTCCAGAAATCTTTTGTAGCTGAGGCTTCTACATTTTCTCCATAAAAACGTTGTGCCTTTTTACCATTATAAACTTTTGCACCACCAGTACCGTAACCATCAACAGAGAAATCAATATTTTTATAGGTTACACCAAGAGTAACTCCATAATTGGCTGTTGGTAATACTGAACCTACATATTTTCTATCACGAGTTTTATCTAAATCACCCTGAGGAACTGCATCACCGTTAGCGTCGTAATACAACATCTCTCCGTTTAATATACCTGCATATTCATACATATAGAAACTGCCAAGAGGTTGTCCTACTGATGTATTATCAAGTATTTTAGTAGTTTCACCATTACCTAATGAACCTCCATTAATTGTAGCTAATCGTACATCTTTAAGACTTGTAAGCTCATTTTTATTATGAGAAAAATTACCTCCTACCCAATAACTCAAATTATCATTAATTTTATCATCCCAACGTAATGAAATTTCATAACCTTTATTTGAAACTTCACCAACATGTGTTGGAGATACTGCGGTAATACCAGAAGTTGAATATGGTCTAGAATTTAGGATCGCATTTGTAGTGTTTTTGTTATAAACATCAAAAGTTCCTTTTAATCTATTGTCTAATAATTCAATATCTAAACCTGCAGAAGCTTCTTCTACGATTTCCCAAGTTAAATTAGGGTCAATTTGAGCAATAATACTTTGACCAGAACCATCATTATAATTTAATCCAGAAGTAAAATATGCTCTGTTAAGAGGTACTCTTTGGTTTCCTAATTTACCCCATGAACCTCTTAATTTTAATAGATTCAGTCCTTTTACATCAGATAAAAAACTTTCTTTAGTAACAATCCAACCTAAACCAACAGATGGAAAAGTTCCCCAACGATAATCACCAGAATAATTAGAAGAACCATCACGTCTAACTGTTCCTGTAAGTAAATATCTGTCCATCAACTTATATTGGAAACGTCCAAAATAAGAAGCTAATCTTTCCTCATTATCATTAACAGCTGCATAATTAGTTACTCCTCCGTTTTGCGCGTATGGATAACCATCTAAGGCCCAGAAATTACTGTTTGGATTTACATTTTTAATATCTGCCGTCGTTTTACTTCTTGTACCTCTTACGTTAGCTTCAACACCAACTGTAAGTTCAACATCATGAATTTCACTAAAAACTTTATTATAAGTTAAATAGTTTGATAAATTCCAATTGAAATAATCATCTGTATTTCTTGTTAAGGTATTTTTATTAGAACTTTTATCGTAATCTACGGCATTTCTGGTTGGATCAGCAGCTAACCATGTAGCGACATTATCAACAAAATTATACTGTTTGTAAGTGAAGTATTCTCCGTTAAACTGCGAGGTAAATTTTAATGATTTAGTAATATCAAAATCCAACTTTAATCCACCTTGTAGAACAACAGTTTTTTGCTCTTCATCATTTAAATCTAAAGTAGCTACAGCATTCCCCACTGAATTAAATGCATCTCCAGTTTCAGCCGCAACTCCATTTGAAATAAATGGCACGCCATATTTGCCATCAGCATAACGTACCGGAACAAGAGGAGATTGTCTATAAGCAGTAGTAAACGCACTTAAAGGTTTAGGTGTGTTTTTAATAGAAGTAACACTAAAATTTTGACTTACTTTAAGTCTGTCAGAAATTTTATATTCATTATTACTTCTGAAAGTTGTACGACCATAATCAGTACCATTTAAAATACCTTTTTCTTCATAATTACCAATACTCATAAAGTATTTAATGTTTTCTGAAGATCCTGAGAGAGAGATATTATTCTGAGAATAAGTTCCTGTTCTTGTAATTTCATCCATCCAATTGGTATTGTAAGGTTGATTTAGAGAAAATCTTCCAGCAGGATATTGAGCACTAAAAGCAGCATTATTATACTGAATGTATTGATCGGCATTAGCCATTTTCACCTTTTTTAAAGGTGTTCTGAAACCTGTAAAGCTTTCAATTTCAACATTCATTTTTCCTTTTCCGGATTTTGTAGTAATCATAATTACTCCATTTGCCCCCCTCGTTCCATAAATAGCTAATGATGAGGCATCTTTCAAAATTTCGTAAGATGTAATGTCATTAGTATTAATGTTATTAATATTGTCTGTAGGCATTCCGTCAACAACATAAAGAGGATTTCTTCCCCCTAACGCTGTACCAACTCCCCTAATAACAATTGAAGGTGTGCTTCCTGGCGCATCCGAAGTTGCTACCTGAACACCTGCAGCTTTACCTTGAATAGCCTGAGAAGCATTCATTACTTTCATTTTGGTAATTTCTTCAGATTTAATTGAACTTACCGCTGAAGTATTATCAATTTTCTTTCTGGTTCCGTAACCAATAACAACAACTTCTTTTAAAGCTGTATCTTCAGCTTCTTTTAATGTAATTGTCATTGGTGCGGCAGTTGCCGGTACAGAAACTGCATCAAAACCCAACATTGAGACTTTTAATATATCTCCTGGTTTTGCATTGATAGTAAAGTTTCCGTCAAAATCTGCGTCAGTTGTAGCTTTAGCATCAGAGGAAGCAATAACTGCTCCTGGAACTCCCATTCCGCTACTGTCTACGACTTTTCCTTTAATTGCTTGTCCAGACATATAAGCCGGAAGCAGCAAGAGTGCTAAAAAGCTAAAAATAAAATTTTTCATACAGTTCGTAATCATTTAAGTTAGTAGAGCCAAATTAAACAATTACAACGTTGTAGTACATCATATACCACTACTACATAGCTACATCATTATGTTAAAACATTATCATATACTAATGATTACTAATGCTTTAAATGTTAAATTAATTTCATTAACATAACGTTATGATGTAGTAATGATGTATTGGAATTATATAAAAAATGATACTTAAAAATATAAAATCCTTAAATTTTAAATGCGAATCTTACAGACTTAATAAAAATTTTGACAGGTTTTCTTCCTGAGAGAGATTTAATTTCTTTCTTAAGCGATATCGGTGTAGTTCTACGCCCCTAAAAGAGATATTCATCATAGGTGCAATCTCTTTAGAGGAGAGATTCATTTTAAGGTAAACACACAATTTTATATCTTTTGGAGTAAGATTTGGAAACTTTTTAGAAAGATTTATAATAAATTCATTGTGGATTTGATTCAGATTGGTCTCAAAAATTTCCCATTCGTGTTTATTTACTTCATTTATTTTAATCGCCTTTCTAATTTCACTCTTCAGCTTATTAAAATCTTTTTCTGAATCGAGAATGCCTTGGATATTTTCAATCATTTCACTTTGTTTGGCTATAGACAACGATTTTCCAGCAACTTCTGATGATTTTGTTTGCAATTCGAGTTCTAAAATATGTTTTTCGTACTCCTGAATATTGATTTCATTCTCGGCTTTCAATTCCATTTCAAGAATTTCCCGTTGATGTTTTAGTTCTTCAGCCTGCAATCTTAATTTCTGCATATAGCGAAGCTTATTCCATTTATAATAGAAAAATAATACTGCCCCTATTATGAGTATATACAACATCACCATCCATATTGAGAAATACCATGGTTTAGCCACATTAAATTCAAAATCTGAAACTTTTTCATAACTGGCACCGTTATGCTTGTAAACTATAATTGAATGATTGCCACTGCTCAAATTATTTAGTACAATTAATCCATTAGAAATTTGGACAAAATCTTTATTGTCGTTGAGCTTGTAAAATAAATTAGGTTTACTGGCACCATAAATACCTGATATCACGTTTATCTTTAGTTCTGTATTGTATTTAATGGTTGAATCATCAGCAACCAGATTATTATCATTAAATGCTTCTATTTTAACATCTGAATTTTGTCTGTTTTCATATTTCAATTGAAGGGAAATAAATCCGTCATCCAGATTCAGCAGATAATGGTTATTTGTTTTAAAAATTCTCAGATTATCATTGATCAATTTTCCTTTATAATATTTCTCCTGAATAATATTCCAGACAAATTTATTTCCTGTGGCCTGGATATGATATAAAATTCCGTTTTGAAGCACCATAAAATGATCTTCATCGATAGCAACAACATCTGTTATATCTTTGAAGTTAATATTAAACAATTCATTTTCCTCCAGTTTATTGGTTATAGAATTGTAAGTATACCAGGAATTATTAATTAGAAAAAGAATTTCATTTCTGAACTCAAAAATCTTGACACCAAAGTCATTATTTATTTTGCTTTGCTGGGTAATATTTTCAACTTTTTTGGTCTTATAATTATCATCGTATAAAACACGATACAATCCTCGGTAATTATCCGCAGCCCAAATTTCATTCTTTTTGTTTTGGGCAACATATTTTATGGGCTTCGACAGATCTTCAATCTTTTTCGTCTCAGTTAATTTTGAGATATCATCATAGACTAAAACACCGCTGTAAGTTGACTGAAAATAGGTATTGCTGATAATGCTTTTTGATAAATTCCAACCACCGCTAACATTATTGGTTTTTACTAATCCACCATTATTATAACAAAATGTACCATCATTATGACCGATAATGTATTTATCATCAATTTTAGTAATATTCCAAGCCTGTCCTTGTGTATTAGGCATCATATGAAATTTACCTGAATCAAATTCAAAAACTCCATGGTTGGAGGCAATCAAATATCCTTTATGGGTTGTTGCTACAGAATAAACAGAACCCAAAAGACCTGAATTATCATAAAAAAAGGAAATTGGAGAATTTACTTCTACATGGGCAATTCCGTTATCTAAGCCCAGCCATAAATCATTTTCTTTATCAAAACCAATGCTTAAAATAGAGTTATTCATTAAGACATTATTTCGATCTATATTTTTATAGGTATTGGTTGCAAAATCATAAATAAAAAGACCTCTGTTTCCTGTTCCGATAACTAATTTATTGCCTTTAATAAATTTAGCAACATTAATCGTAGCTGCTTTTAAAGTTTCATTTAAAGGATTGTTCCAAGGTTTTAATCCCTCTTTTTCTACGACGAATATTCCTTTTTTCTGGGTAAAAATATAATTCTTATTCTGGTATTTTTCGACAGCATGCACTACTGTCTTTTTTAAAACATCCCACCCTTTAGGATTGGTAATTTCTGCGCCATTCATTTTAAAAAGACCTTTTTCTACTGAGGCTACATAAACATCATTATCTACTACGAAACAATACGATATTAAAAAAGGAAATTTAATTTTCTCTATGTTTTTTCCATTATAAATAAAAACATCATTAAAAGACTGAAAATAAATTGATCCGTTAAATCTAAAAATTTTCCAGATTTCCTCATTGTCTTTTTCATCAAACAAACGAAGATTTTTGGTAATCGAAACGTAATGCATTTTGCCTTCTTTTCTATACCAATAACCAAATTCTTTATAAGAACCGGAATATATTTTATCTCCTTCGATCATAATCGAACGGATGATGGTTTTATTAGGCAAAGTATATTTTTCCCACATCACGCCATCGTATCGTAATAAATAGTGATTATTAGCAAAATACATAGCATCATCTTTTCCCTGAGCAACATTCCAGATTTGATTGTCGCCCTGATAGTCTGATTTATTATAATTTTCTACAAAAGGAAGTAATTCTTGTGCTTGTATTTGTGAAGCAATGAAAAAGAAGAAAAGAAGTTTTAAAAGTATCGATTTCAAAATATTCGGTTTTATCTTCAAAGATACTGACAAATATTTTAATCTTAAAGCATAAAAAAAGCTCCTAATTAAGGAGCTTTTATAAAATTTAGGATGTTTTTTAATTTTGAAGTAAATGATAAACCTGATTGGCAATTTCATATTCTTCATCAGTTGGTATAACCAAAACTTTTGTTCTTGAATTTGAAGTATTAATTTCTCTAATTTCTTTAGAACGAATTTTATTTTTCTCCTCATCTACTTCAATTCCAAAATAATCCATATCCGTGCAAACTAATTGGCGCATATAAGATGAGTTCTCCCCTATTCCTGCAGTAAAAATAATAGCATCCAAACCATTTAAAGCTGCCGTATAAGCACCAATATATTTTCTAATGCGGTATGCATTCATAAATAAAGCAAGCTGACAATCTTTATTTCCTTTCGCAGCTTCTGACTCGATATCACGCAAATCGCTATATCCAGTAAGACCAAGCATTCCACTTTGTTTTAATAAAATCGAATTGACTTCATCTGCAGAATATCCCAGATTTTTAATCATATAAAAAACTATCGACTGATCTATATCACCGCTTCTTGTACCCATTATTAAGCCATTAGAAGGTGAAAATCCCATTGTTGTATCAATACACTTTCCGTCTCTAATTGCTGCCATACTACAGCCATTACCAATATGAATTGTGATGATTTTTGAGTTTTCTTTTAAAAAGTGAATTGCTTTTTCAGACACATATTTGTGACTCGTTCCATGAAAACCGTAAACCCTAACCTTATTCTCTGTTAAAAGATAATTTGGAATGGCATACTTGTACGCTACTTCAGGCATTGTTTGATGAAAAGCGGTATCAAAAACAGCAATCTGCTCTGCTGAACTAAATATTTCTTCAGCTACATTAATTCCTTCTAAATTGGCAGGATTATGTAATGGTGCCAGTTCAAAAAGCTGTTTTATTTTAGCTTTTACATTCTCATCAATTTTAACAGTATCACTAAAATCACTTCCTCCATGCACTACTCTATGCCCCACTGCACTAATTTCTGAAGTAGATTTTATAACTCCTTTTTCAGGATCTAAAAGCATATTGGCTACTTTTTGCAATCCCACTTTATGATTAGGTATTGGAAGTAATTCTTCTAATGAATGTAAAGAAGTTTTAAATGTTATATTGGAAGTTTCCAGTCCAATTCTATCAATCATACCGGAACAAATTACTTCGTTTGTTGGCATAACCATTAATTGGTATTTGATAGATGAACTTCCTGAATTGATAATTAATATTTTCATTTTTTTCTAGGTTCTAAGATTCTAAGTTGCTACGGTTCTAAGTTTTTCACTTAAGAGTCATAGCGTTTTATTTTTTTAAAGAGTGTGAATTTAAACGCGGATATAAACGGATTTTTTTATTGAATTGTGAGTTCATAACTTATAACTTATAACTCATAACTCATAACTTACAATTACAATCCCTGCGCCTGAATCGCTGTAATTACTACCGTGTTTATAATATCATCTACGGTACAACCACGGCTTAAATCGTTTACTGGCTTATTTAAACCTTGTAACATTGGACCAATAGCCAATGCTCCGGTTTCTCTTTGTACTGCTTTATAAGTATTGTTTCCAGTATTTAAATCAGGGAAAATAAGTACACTGGCCTGGCCTGCTACTTCAGAATCCGGCATTTTACTTTTTCCTACTGCACGGTCTACCGCGGCATCGTATTGAATTGGACCTTCAATCTTAAGATCTGGTCGTTTTTGTTTTACAATTTCAGTTGCAGTTCGCACTTTATCTACCTCATCTCCTTTTCCTGATGAACCAGATGAATAAGAAAGCATGGCAATTTTAGGTTCTATTCCAAAAGCTGAGCTTGACTCTGCAGATGAAATCGCAATCTCTGCCAATTGCTCGGCTGTTGGGTTTGGATTAATAGCACAATCCCCAAAAACAGAAACCCTGTCTTCTAAACACATGAAAAATACAGATGAAACTACAGATGAATTTGGTTTTGTTTTAATGAATTGTAAGGCTGGTAAAATGGTGTGTTGTGTTGTGTGTGCAGCACCGGAAACCATTCCGTCAGCATGACCTTTGTATACCATCATGGTACCAAAATAAGATACATCTTCCATTAAATCCCTTGCCATAGTAATACTTACATTCTTTGCTTTTCTAAGCTCATAATAAGTATTAGCATAATCTTCATAAAGCTCAGATTCTTTTGGGTTGATGATGTTTACTTTTGAAAAATCAAATGGAATTCCTAACTCGGCAACCTTATTTTCAATATGTTTTTTATCTCCAATAATCGAAATATCTACTACATCCATATCTAGTAATCTTGAAGCGGCGATGATAATTCGGTCATCATATCCTTCAGGCAAAACAATATGTTTACGATGTTGTTTGGCTCTTTTTACCATATTATACTGGAACATTTTTGGCGTCATTCCTTCCGGTATAAAAGTGATTAACCTTTCGGACAAAGTTTCAACTTCAACATACTTTTCAAAAGTAGTTATCGAAGTCTCAATTTTATGTGTATTGTTGGCGTAAATCTCTGATCTAATTGCCCCAATTTTATTTGTAATATGATAAGTACCACCATCAACCGCAATAATAGGAACGATGGCAGAAAGACCTTCGATAAGTTTCAAAATACTTTCTTCAGGAACAATATTTCCTGTTAGAATAATTCCGGAAATAGTTGGGTAATTAGCCGATTCATTAGCTTGTAAAGCTCCCAGAATAATATCTGAACGGTCTCCAGGCGTAATCACCAGGGCATTTTCATGTAAATGAACTAAGTAATTGTGCAATTGCATGGCACCAACGCTAAAATGCCCAATTTCGTTGTTTAAATACGCACTTCCAAACAATACTTTTGCATCAAGCTGATTGACAATTTCCTGCATTGTTGGATTATTCAAACTTGAAATCAACGGAATTGTATTGATTAAAACATTCTCTGGTAAGCTTTTCTTAAGTCCCTGCGTAACCAGTTCTATATTTTCAAGTTGTACTTTATTTGCAATTACAGATAAAACCTCAACCTCTTTAACTTTAAAAGAATCATAAACCAAATAAAGGCTGTCGACTAATTCTTCTAATGTCTTTCCAACTCCGGATCCTATAATAATACTTGGGATTCCAAGGTTTTTGGCAATTAGAACATTCAAGTCTAATTCTATTGAAGTTCCTTCACCTGTAAAGCTTGTTCCTTCTACCAAAACGAAGTCAAAGCGCTCTTCAAGTTTCTTATACTTTTCAATAATTAAATCGAGAACCTCGCCTATTTTTCCTTTATTTTTTTTCTTGATCAGCTTGCTTTTGGTTATTGCATAAGCATCTTCAAACTTTATATCAAGATTAAAATACGATAAAACTGTCTCAATATGGTTGTCCAGTTCTCCATCTACAAAATCCTCTACAATTGGCCTAAAATAACCCACTTTTGCCGTTTTACCAATTAAAATACTCATCAAACCGAGCGTGATAATCGACTTTCCACTATTGTGGTCACTTGTGGCTATATATACTGCTTTACTCATAATTCATATTTTGAAACTTAACAAATTTTTTAATTATATATAATAAACGCTAAAACCAGCGTCTTTTTTTGAAATAGATAATCAGGGCTATTACCAATAAAACCATCGCCCCCAGCACAATAAAATAGCCGTTTTTTGCTTTCAGTTCCGGCATGTATTCAAAGTTCATACCGTAGACTCCAACAATAAAAGTAAGCGGGATAAATACGGCCGAAATAATGGTAAGTGTCTTCATTATTTCATTCATCTTTCGGCTTTGTTCCGAAAAATAAAAATTAGAAGCACTTTCTAGTGAACTCATATCCGAATCAATTTGTTCTAAAAGTTCTAAGCTTTTTTGATGCAAACGGATGAAAAAACTAAAAGTTTCTTTTTCAATTCCGTTGTATGTATCATCGTCTTTAATTGTTTTTAGATAGTACAAAGAATCCCTTAGCGGAATAATCGAACGTTTTAAAAAATTAAAATTATCACGGTGATTTTCAATCTTTTCCAGAATAATAGGATCTGCGCCTTTTTTAGTCAGATTGATTAATTCCTCGATCTTATCCTCTTCGTCTTCAATCGTAATGTAAAAATTCTCCATTACGGCATCTAATAACAAATACAGTAAATAATCTACCTTTTTGGTTCTTACAATGCCTGCATGTGTGCGAAGACGTTCCCTGATATGGGTAAAAAAATCACTTCTTTTTTCCTGAAACGAAATCAAAATTCCATCTTTCAAAATAAAACTTATCTGCTCAACACTTATATTATCTGAATATTCAGATGGCAAAAGCGATTTTATATTAAAAAACAAAACATCTTTTTGTTCTTCAAGCTTGGTCCTTTTGGTGGTATTTAAAATATCTGCTAATAAAAAATCATCGAGTTTAAAATGAGCACCAATTGTTTTTAGCAAATTAATGTCATTTAATCCGTGGATGTTGAGCCAGTTATTTTTTGTATAATCAATACAGGTATTCAATGCCAAAACGGTAAACTTCTCATATTCAATTACATCTTCGTTATCATACACAAAAAGCTGCATCTCAGTTTCATGTTCTTTTTGTGTTCCTGTATACTCTAAAGTGATATGTTGAAGCTTCCGTCCTTTCTTGTATTTGATCTTTCTCATGCAAAAATATTTACATAGTAATATTACGAAAAAGAATTCGAACAGTAAATGACATTTATCATTTTGGAAGAAAGACAAAGTAAGATTATTCAAAATAATAATTACTTTTATGAAAATCAATTTGTTTTTATAATTTCATTTTAAAAAAATAAGGAAAAAAATGATCCATAAAATAAAAATTTCTATTCCGGAACCCTGTCATGAAAATTGGCTGGAAATGACTTCAACCGAAAAAGGAAAATTCTGCAGTAATTGTCAAAAAAATGTGATTGACTTTACAAAAGCTTCAGACAGAGAAATTCTTTTGGAATATAATAAAAATGAGCATTTATGCGGTCGATTTAGAGCATCTCAATTATACAGGACTTTAATTCTTCCTAAAGAAAAAAAATCGATCTGGATGATTGCTACGGCATCAGTAATTGCATTTCTGGGATTAGGAAATCAAACTGCAAAAGCACAGGGCAAACCAAGAATAGAACAAACAGATAACAAACAACTGAAAGAGAAAGAGAAAGTTAAAGAAAAATCTAAAAAAGAGCTCTTAACTTATAAAGGAACATTGTATGATTCTCAAAATTATCCATTAGAAGGTGTTAATGTCAAAGTAAAACGAACCAAAGTTGAAACCAAAACTAATTTTGACGGAGAATTTACAATAACCGCAAAAAAAGGAGCTATTTTAATATTTCAATCGCCAGGTTTAATAACTGTCGAATTTAAACTCGGAGATGAATATAAAATCAAAGTACAAATGAAAAATGAATTCATTACAGGAGACGTTGTAATAGTAAAAACAGAAGATTATTAGCTACAATTTGATTAATTATAAGGCATAAAAAAACCGAGTCATTTCTGACTCGGTTTTCATTATTGTTAAAGAAGAATTATTTTACTTCTTCGAATTCAACGTCTTCAACATTGTCACCTTGCGATTGCTCTTGTTGTGGAGCTGCTTGTTGACCTTGTTCACCTTGAGCATACATAGCTTCTGTAGCTGTTTTCCAAGCTGCATTGATGTTGTCAAGAGCAGTTTGAATAGCTGGAATGTCTTGAGATTGGTGAGCCATTCTCAATTCAGTTAAAGCGTACTCTACAGCAACTTTGTGGTCGTCAGCAAGTTTGCTTCCTAACTCTTTCAATTGACTTTCTGTTTGGAAAATCATGCTGTCAGCTTCGTTTAATTTCTCAGCTCTTTCTTTAGCTATTTTGTCAGCATCAGCGTTAGCTTCAGCATCTTTTTTCATTTTTTCGATTTCTTCAGCTGTTAATCCAGAAGAAGCTTCGATACGGATATCGTGAGATTTTCCTGTTCCTTTATCAGTTGCAGAAACTTTGATGATACCATTCGCATCAATATCAAAAGTAACCTCGATTTGAGGAACTCCTCTTGGTGCTGGTGGAATACCATCTAAGTGGAAACGACCGATAGTTTTGTTATCAGCAGCCATAGCTCTTTCTCCTTGTAATACATGGATTTCAACAGATGGTTGAGAATCAGCAGCAGTAGAGAATACTTGAGATTTTTTAGTTGGAATAGTTGTGTTAGACTCGATTAATTTAGTCAATACACCACCCATAGTTTCGATACCTAAAGAAAGAGGTGTTACGTCAAGTAACAATACATCTTTTACATCTCCAGATAAAACTCCACCTTGAATAGCAGCTCCAATAGCAACAACCTCATCAGGGTTAACACCTTTAGATGCTTTTTTACCAAAGAATTTTTCAACTTCGTCAGCGATTCTTGGCATACGAGTAGAACCTCCAACAAGGATTACTTCGTCGATATCAGATGTAGATAAACCTGCATCTTTTAATGCTTTAGCAACTGGCTCCATAGAACGTTTTACTAAAGTATCAGATAATTGCTCAAATTTAGCTCTTGATAATTTTTTCACTAAGTGTTTTGGTCCAGAAGCAGTAGCAGTTACGTAAGGTAAGTTGATTTCAGTTTCAGCAGAAGATGATAATTCAATCTTAGCTTTCTCAGCAGCTTCTTTCAAACGTTGCAATGACATTGGATCTAAACGTAAATCAATACCTTCTTCAGATTTGAAATCGTCAGCTAACCAGTCAATAATAACCTGGTCAAAATCATCACCACCTAAGTGAGTATCACCATTTGTAGACAATACTTCAAAAACACCATCTCCTAATTCAAGAACAGAGATATCAAAAGTACCTCCACCTAAATCGTAAACAGCAATTTTTTGATCAGTTCCTTTTTTATCTAATCCGTAAGCAAGTGCAGCTGCAGTTGGCTCATTGATGATACGCATAACTTTAAGACCAGCAATTTCACCAGCTTCTTTAGTAGCTTGACGTTGTGCATCGTTAAAGTAAGCAGGAACAGTAATAACTGCTTCAGTTACAGTTTGACCTAAATAGTCTTCAGCAGTTTTTTTCATTTTTTGAAGTGTCATTGCTGACAATTCCTGAGCAGTGTATAAACGACCGTCAATATCCACACGTGGCGTATTGTTGTCACCTTTTACAACACTGTAAGGAACTCTTTTTGCCTCTTCCTGAGTTTCAGCAAAAGTGTGTCCCATAAAACGTTTAATAGAAGCAATCGTTTTTGTAGGATTCGTTACCGCTTGTCTTTTTGCAGGATCACCCACTTTAATTTCTCCACCTTCAACAAAAGCGATGATAGATGGCGTTGTTCTTTTTCCTTCTGCGTTAGGAATAACAACTGCTTCGTTACCTTCCATTACAGAAACACAAGAGTTCGTCGTACCTAAGTCAATTCCGATTATTTTACCCATTTTTTATATATTTAATTTTGATATACTAATTTATAACTCAGGTGGCATAAGTCAATCTTTGTGCCAATATAAAAAACCAAAGTAAATTGTCAGTTTTACTGTCGGCACATTAAAAACAATCTGACAACATGACATTTTCAAAACCTGACATTCGTGGCATATCAGTACTTTACGTGTCATTATAAGGAGCTGTTTCCCGCTATCCGCTATATCTTTTATGCCGCGGCGGCGGACATAAAAGGATACCGCTTCTATCGGGGCTAAGGCAACTGTTTTCATAATTATATTTAATGTCACATTAATAAATAAAAATATTGTTTAGACCTTACTTCTATCCTAACTACATCAAGATGACGAAATTTGCAATTTTAGACCCATTCAAATATTTATAAGAAAAAGTTTATATTTGAAAAAATATTAAAATAATAACCCACTTCGTCTTAAATTTCAACCATAAAACATTCAATGAAAGCATATATTCAAACAGACAAATCCGGAAACTTCTACAATGTAAACGCTTATGTTGCCAACGAAGGCTTTCAAACATTAGGCTGGGAAACTGAAAAATATTTTTCAGTAGATGAAATCACAGACAACGATCCTGAAAGTTTAATTGTTGGCGGAATTGGTAATGTGAGAAAACGATTGGAAAAATTTGGAGTAGAAAGACCTTCAAACGAAATAGACTATCCTAAAGAATTAGAAAAATATTTGGGGCGAAAAGTTTGGGTTTCTACAATCGAAGAAATATTTAGAGACGAACAAAAGTGGAATATCTTTATAAAACCGAAAAAAGAAACAAAAAAATTTGTTGGAAAAGTTGTTAAGGATTATAAAGACTTTATTGGAATTGTTGACAACGACAATCCTACACAAATTTGGTGCTCTGAAATAGTGAATTTTAAGACTGAATGGAGATGCTTTATAAGATACGGCGAAATTTTAGACGTAAGGCAGTACAAAGGTGTTTGGGATTCTAAAATTGACTTGTCTGTAATTAAAAATGCTATCAAAGATTTTGAAAGTTCACCGGCTTCATACGCTTTAGACTTTGGTATAGATGATAATGATACTATGAAATTAGTAGAAATAAATGATGGTCATTCATTGGGAACGTACGGAATAAGCCCAATAAATTATGCTAAGTTTTTGTCTGCAAGGTGGTCAGAACTGACGAAAACAAAAGACTATGCCCGCTTTTAGAACAAATCATCAAATCACACAAAAACGCAAAATCAGATCTAAAATGAAAAAGACATTCTTACTATTTTTTGTTCTCATTCAAATTAACATTTACGCACAGGCACAAAAAGTAAAAGATAATTTTAATGTAGTAATCAGGACCGAAGAAGGCGATTTAAACAATGACGGCTTAATTGATAAAGTGTTCGTGAAAATGGATACAATAGATCAAACGCAACCTTTAAAACTGGAAATCTATTTTTTAGAAAAAAACGGAAAATATAAACTGAACGTAGCTACAAAAAATTTAATGAAAGCTCAATATCCAAATGGTAAATACGGTGGCGATCAAATTCCTGATATTATTATTGAAGAAGGTTATTTACTCATTGGATCTGAAATTGGTAAAAATCATTTTTGGCATAAATTCAAATTCAACAATGGATATTTTGAATTGCAAAAAATAACGAATGTCGTTTGGGATGGCCAAAATTTAACTACCGAAACTGATTTTAATCTATTAACAGGACAAAGAACCGAAATAACAAAAGCACTGGGGTCTGAAAAAATCCTAAAAGAAACAACTAAAAAAATCATCGTAAAACCACTGCCAAAAATAAATGATTTCAGAGCTTTTGACAGTAAGTTGAATTAAAAATCAAAGACTTACAAATTCAAATTAATTACATTAGCATTTTTCTAAATCAAAATAATGGAAAATTACAGCATTATTATTTTTATCCTCGCCATCGTAATTGGCCTTTCGGCTTTTGCGCAAAAAATAAAATTACCTTACCCAATATTGCTTGTTATTGCCGGAATTGCAATTGGTTTTATTCCGTCGATGGGCGAAATCGAAATCAATCCTGAAATTATTTTTCTGCTATTTCTGCCGCCATTATTGTATGATGCTTCTTTTAATATTTCGACTAAAGACTTTAAAACTAATATTAATACCATTAGTACCTTAGCTATATCATTAGTTTTCCTGACCACAATAGGCATTGCAGTTGTAGCCCGTTATATGATTCCCGGAATGACCTGGCCGCTGGCATTTGTGTTAGGTTCTATACTTTCTGCTACAGATGCTGTTGCAGCCATAAGCATTACAAAAGGATTAAATTTATCCCATAAAACCTTAACCATTCTGGAAGGCGAAAGCCTTATCAACGATGCATCGGCATTGGTTGCCTATCGTTTTGCAGTAGCAGCCGTAATGGGATCTGCTTTTATTATCTGGAAAGCAGCTTTACACTTTGTATTACTGCTTGGAGGCGGTTTTCTGGTAGGTTTTGTAATGGCAAAAATCCTGGCTTTTATATTAAGCAAAGTACACAAAAAAAATATCGAGGTTACGATAAGCTTTATGCTTTTAATGCCTTTTGTAACTTATCTTATTGCAGAACATTTAGAAGTTTCCGGAGTAATTGCCGTTGTTATTTTAGGATTAACCATTGCCCGCTTTAGTAAAAAAATATTTCCGGAAAGTTTAAAAAACCAATCTCGTAGTCTTTGGGATATTATTATTTTTTTACTCAACGGACTCATTTTTATCTTAATCGGACTTAACTTTCGCTATATCCTAAAAGGTATAGACAACGATATGATTTTGCCTTACATTGGCTATGCTGCCATTATTACTATTGTTGCCTTATTAATTAGAATGGCAAGGATTTTTTTGCAGAAAATCAATCTTCAAAAAGCGTTTCAAAATACTAAAAGAACCAGAAAAGTTAGCGAACATGCCCTTTTAGACTTTAACAACAGTATTATTATAAGCTGGTCAGGAATGCGCGGAATCGTTTCTCTGGCTATTGCCATTGGTATCCCTAAAACGCTCGAAGACGGAACTCCTTTTCCGGAACGAACCACTATTATATTTATCTCTGTAGCCGTTGTTTTATTAACGCTTATTGGGCAGGGATTGACTTTGCCTTTTATTGTAAAAAAATTAGAAGGCAACAAACAGGAAGAATTGCCATCTTAATTTTCTGTTTTCAGAAACAAAAAAGTTATACGTAAGCTTTTTTCTATATTTTTACCTGAATAAAATTAACAACCAACCAAAATACAACCTTAATGAATGACAATCTAAAATACACTGCCAAACTATTGAGCAGCGCCACATTTAGCTTTTTTAAAATAAATATCCTCGGACAATTTTTATATGCCCTTATAGGTGTATTTACTCTATGTACTATTGTATATCAATCAGGTCATGGAATGGGACACGTAACCGGATCAGCTGCAGTAATGCTTTTATTCGCCTTAAGGCCAATTGGTTTTAGCTTAGCCATGCTTACTATGTTAGTTGGCCCGTTTTTACTGTTTGCTTTGGGAAATAAATACATAATGTCAAAAACCATTCACAAATTATTATCAGAAAAAGGAGAAGTTTTATTATTCCCGATTATTGATAAAGTGCTTAATAAAGTAAAATCTAAGCAACCTGATTTATTAAAAAAAGGAACAGATAAAACGAAATTACAATTGAAATTAATTCAGGAAATCAGGGATTCTAATGAGAACAAGTGGTTAAAGAAAATTATCATCTACGGCTTTAAAAAAATAAGTCTGGACGATGTTGATTTTACAAATGAAAACGTAAGTTTTACAGATATTATAAAAGATAAAATTATTACAGGTTTAAAAAATATCTCAGAACCAAGCAGAAATTTTTTCTGGATCATTCTTGCAGTACAAATCGTTATCTTAATACTAATCCTTACCCGATTAATATAATTAGATTTTAAATAAAACCGCCAAAAACCGATACAATGAATCAGGAATTAGAAAGCCATTTTGATGAATTTGATAAAGCGCCCGTAATTAGAAGAAAACTTTTACCTTGGTGGATTAAGACTTTTTGTTGGTTTTTTATGATTCTGACAGTTTTCGCTGTTGGAGCTCTAATCATGAACATTTTTATACCAACTGTCAACATATCAATTTACGGTTTCTCGAGTAACACCGCATTTTCAGGAACCGGGATGTTTATTATTGCTATTATGTTACTTAAAGGTTTTACAGCTTATTCGCTTTGGTTCGAAAAACCCAATGCCATTTCAATTGGTAAAATTGATGCCATTTGTGGAGTAGTCATATGCATAGCATCAATGTTTGTGTTGCCTTTTATGAATAATAATAGTCATTTTATGTTTCGTTTAGAAATTTTGTTACTTATTCCTTACTATATGAGATTAAACAAAATCGAATACGAGTGGGACAATCTTGAAAGTTTGTAACAAAAAAACTAACCAATAATAATCACGATAAAAAATAGATTCTATACTTTAAGATTTTCTAAGAAACAGTTTCCCATTTTATTTGTAATTTCGATTTTCATTAAAATACAAATACAAAATGGCTTCATTTATTAAAGAAATATCTTTTCGCTGGTCTGATCTTGACCCAAATTTTCACGTTCGTCATAGTGCTTATTACGATTTTGGAGCACAACATCGTATCGAAATCCTTGAAGAACTGGGTTTAACGCTAAAAGTGATGCAAACGCAAGGTTTTGGACCTGTTTTGTTTAGAGAAGAATGTGTCTTTAGAAAAGAATTAAACCTTTCTGATAAAATATTCCTTCACACCAAAACATCAAAAATGAAAGCCGATGCTTCTCGTTGGTCTATCGTTCACGAATTCAGGAGAGAAGATGATACGCTTTGCGCCGTGATTACCGTTGATGGTGCCTGGATGGACACCAAACTTCGAAAATTAGCTTCTCCAACACCTGAAATTGCTATTGAAGCTTTAAGCATTTTCCCTAAAAGTGACGATTTCGTTGGTTTATAAAACCAACTTCATTTTTATTAACTTTATGAAATCCAAAAAACTATATTTTTAAATATATGTTTTTTGGATTTTTTAAAATTCAAAACTCATGATCGACTACGCAAAAGATTTCAGAATAATTATCATTATCGCTATAATTGGACTTGTCACAATTGTTTTGGGTGCTGTTACAGACAAAGTACTTCGTTATTTTTTGTATCGAAAATTAACCGATAAAGAATACGACGCAACCGGATTTAGATTTCTAAAACACTTAATCATAACCGTAATCTATATATTAGGATTCGCTTTTGCTTTAATACAAATTCCGGAATTCAAAATTATTGGACATTCTTTTTTAGCCGGTGCAGGAGTGATTTCATTAGTCGCCGGTTTGGCTTCTCAACAAGCTCTGAGCAATATTGTAAGCGGAATTTTTCTGGTAATTTTTAAGCCTTTTCGAATTAATGATAAAATCACCATCAATAATTTTGTAGGCACAGTTGAAGATATTAATTTGAGACAAGTAGTTTTAAAAGATGCCGAAAACAATAGAATCATAATTCCCAATTCTATTATTAGCAATCAGATTATTGTGAATACCAATATGCACGACACCAAATCCTGCAAAATAATCGAAATTGGCGTTGGTTACGAATCTGATATCGAAAAAGCACTGGAAATCATGAAAGAAGAAGTGGCCAAACATCCCCTATTTATAGACAACAGAACTGCAGATGATAAAAAACAAAAAAAGCCGCTCGTTATAGCTCGTGTTGTGGCATTGGCAGATTCAAGCGTAACATTAAAAGCGTGGGCCTGGGCAAAAAACTCGACAGATGCATTTGTCATGTATTGCGATTTACTGCAAAGCATCAAGAAACATTTTGATGAAGCTGGTATTGATATTCCTTATCCGCAACAAGTCGTTACTTTAAAAAATAATAAAAACGAGTCGTAATTTCTGGTCTTTTATTTTCTGATAATTTTAAGATTTTATTTTTTGAATTTAAAATGGTTAACTTTAATTTTATAAATACTCCAAAACGAAATAATTCAGAAAATGAAAAATATAAAACTGATTCTACTTCTTCTTCCCTTTTTTTGTTTTTCGCAGCAGGAAAACATTAAGGCTTTAGACATTAATTTAACCAATTACGAATATCCATTTCCTGTACAATTTTTAGAATTGAGCAATCAGCGCCAGTATCTTAAAATGGCGTATATGGATATTAAACCTGACAATTACAATAACAAAACTATTGTTTTACTGCACGGTAAAAACTTCAATGGAGCGTATTGGGAATCGACCATAAAAGCCCTGACAAAAGAAGGTTTCAGGGTAATTGTTCCCGACCAGATCGGTTTTGGGAAATCATCTAAACCTGATAATTTTCAATACACTTTTCAGCAATTGGCCGAGAATACCAAAAAAATATTAGATCATTTAGGAATTAAAAAGACAACCATTCTAGGTCATTCTATGGGCGGAATGTTAGCAACAAGATTTGCCTTAATGTATCCTGAAACAACTGAAAAATTAGTTCTCGAAAACCCAATTGGTTTAGAAGACTGGAAACTGGTTGTGCCGTACAAACCTGTAGATTGGTGGTACGAATCAGAATTAAAACAAAACTATCAGAATATAAAAAGCTATCAAATGGCGAATTATTATGATGGAAAATGGAATGCCGATTTCCAGAAATGGGCTGAACTTGGCGCCGGCTGGACCACAGCTCCTGATTATGCAAGAGTAGCCTGGAATTCGGCTTTGATGTATGATATGATTTTTACCCAACCTGTTTTATATGAATTCAAAAACATCAAAAGTCCAACGCTTTTAATCATCGGGACAAGAGACAAAACAGCCATAGGAAAACCTTTGGTACCTGAAAAAGTCAGAAAAACAATGGGAAATTATCTCGAATTGGGTAAAAAAACACAAAAAGCAATCCCGAATGCAAAACTAGTCGAAGTACCCAACACAGGACATTTACCGCATATTGAATCTTTCGATCAATTTATAAAACCATTAATAGCATTTTTGAAACAATAATTTTTTTTCGCCACAAATTACACTAATTTACACTAAATTTTTATCTGCAAATTCTATAATTTAATTCGTGGAAATTAGTGTAATTCGCGGCAAACCTTTTAATAATCTAAATCAAATATTATGTTTACAATCGAGCAAATAAAAGAAGCACATGCCAAAGTACAAAGCGGTGCAGATTTTCCAAATTATATACAAGACCTGATTATTTTAGGCGTAAAAGGATACGACACCTTTGTCAATAACGGAAATGTAGAATATTACGGCGTAAATAATTACAAGGTTTCGGCTGACGAAAAATACCCTGAAATTCAGGTCGCTCCTGTGGCCAACAAAGAACGTTTTATCGAATTTCTGGTAATGCATCAGGACGGTCAGACTGATTATTTAACGTTTTGCAATCATGCCGCTCAGTCCGGAATTGCAAAATGGCGTGTTGATATTATCGAAATGACTTGCACCTATTTCGACAAAGCTGATAATGAAATACTGATCGAAAAAATCCCTGGTTAATCAAAATCTAAATACAACTTCATGTACAAAAAAATTATTCTGATTGCGCTGTTGTCTATTTGCTTTATAGGTTTTGCCCAGCATAAAAAATCAAATCCTAAATTTAAAGTAATTGCTTTTTATACCGCCAAAAATGATCAGGCACATATAAGTTTTGTACATGAAGCCAATAAATGGTTTCCCAAAGTAGCCGAACAAAATCATTTCGAATACGATTCAACCAGCAATTGGGACAATTTAAACGGTAAGTTTTTATCGAAATATCAGGTGGTTTTGTTTTTAGACACAAGACCCGAAACACAAAGTCAGCGTGAAGCTTTTCAGAAATATATGGAAAATGGCGGCGGTTTTATCGGATTTCATTTTTCGGCATTTGCGCTAAACAATTCTACTTATCCTCAAAACTGGAATTGGTATCACAACACTTTTCTAGGATCAGGAGAATACGGCAGCAATACATGGCGGCCAACATCAGCAGTTTTACGAATCGAAAATCAGCATCCTGCAACCACAAACATTCCTAAAACATTCAAATCGGCACCAAACGAATGGTACAGATGGAGCAATGATTTAAGAAAAAATCCGGATATTAAAATCCTTGTAGCGATAGACGAAAGCAGTTTTCCGTTAGGAACCGGCCCAAAACAAAATGAAATCTGGCATCAAGGTTATTATCCGGTAGTTTGGACGAATAAAAACTACAAAATGCTTTATGTAAATATGGGGCATAACGATATAGATTACGAACACGGAACCAATAAAACTCTTTCGTATACTTTTGAAAATGAGCCGCAAATTCAATTGATTTTAAACGGACTACTATGGTTGGGTACTTCTAAAAAAATAAAATAAAAATGTCAAAACTTTCTCCCATTATAAATCCAGAAGAACTTTTAAAACTAAAAGACGTTTCTAATGTTGTTTTAATTGATGCAAGAGCCGGAATAAATGCCAAAGAAAATTATCAAAACGAACATCTAGAAGGCGCACGTTATGTCGATTTAAATCAAGATCTGGCAACTGTCGAAGATCCTGCAAACGGAGGAAGACATCCTTTACCTTCTTTGGAGAAATTTGCTCAGGTACTTTCAAAACTTGGCATTTCACCTTCGAGCCATATAATCATTTACGATGATAAAAACGGATCGAATGCAGCAGCAAGATTTTGGTGGATGTTACGCGCAATTCACCATGAAAAAGTTCAGGTTCTTAACGGAGGTTTGCAAGCAGCAATAAAAATAGATTTTCCTGTAAGTTCAGCATTAGAAACTGTTGAACCAACAGAAAATTATCCAATTTCAAAATGGAATTTGGCTCAAGCCGATATTGAAGAAGTCGAAAAAGCGCGAAATAACAAAGAAAACATTGTAATTGATGTAAGAGACAAAAACCGTTTTGATGGCTTAACAGAACCGCTGGATTTAATCGCAGGACATATTCCGGGCGCGATCAATGTTCCGTTTAGTGAAAATTTAAATGAAGATGGCTTTTATAAACCAGCTGAAGATTTAGCAAAAAAATATATTGAAATTATAGGCGATAAGAATCCCGAGAATGTAATCGTACATTGTGGTTCAGGAGTTACTGCCTGTCATACTTTGTTAGCAATGGATTATGCCGGAATTCCAATTCCAAAACTATATGTAGGCTCATGGAGCGAATGGTCCAGAAACGATCGTGAATTGGCAACAAAAAAATAGATAAACTGAAAAAACATTTAACACATAGATAATCTTAAAAACTTATTTGCCACAGATTTCACAGATTAGAATGATTAATCTTTTTAATCTGTGAAATCTGTGGCAAAAAAAATAACAATTAATCTATGTCCAAATAAATATTACTTTAAAATGCAACATTGGGATATACTTTTATCGAATCAGGTAAATAAAAAAGCCTTTATAAATACTTTGCTTTCTGGCGAAGCCAAAGGAGAATTAGCCGTTTTTAATAACCAAAAAGGCATTCTGTTTTCAGATATTGCCATAGAGAAATTCATCGAAAAAGAATACCAATACGACATCGTAGAAGCTTCTCCCGAATCGCACAGACAATTGAGAACCTTTTCGTCAGGCGAACGCAAAAAAGAGTTTCTTAAATACTGCATCAATCAAAAACCTGATTTCATTATTTTCGATAATCCGTTTGATCATTTAGATCAGGCTTCGCGTGTGGTTTTGGCAGACTCATTAAAAGATCTAACGCAAGATATTGCGATCATTCAAATCGTAAATCGTGTAGTCGACGTATTATCTTTTGTTCCCAACAAAGCCCAGATCAAAGACAATACATTTGAACTACATCCTATTTCACAAACCTTAAATCATTATAAAACCCTAAATACAGCGGCAATTCCAAAAGCGATCGAACCACATTCCTTTCACGAAAGTGTATTGATCAAAATGGAAAATGTTTCAGTAAGTTATGACGACCGAAAAATTGTCGACAATATTTCATGGACAATAAAACAAGGCGAATTCTGGCAATTAATAGGACCAAATGGTTCCGGAAAAAGCACTATTTTATCATTGATTACAGGCGATAATCCAAAAGGATTCGGGCAGGATTTACATTTATTTGGAAGAAAAAAAGGAAGCGGCGAAAGCGTTTGGGACATCAAAAAACAAATCGGAATCTTCACCACTTCTATGACTGATTTATTTCAAAAAGGGCATACTTTAGAAGAAATGATTCTTTCCGGATTCTTTGATTCTATCGGACTTTATATTGAGCCAACCACACATCAAAAACAAATTGTTTCGCAATGGCTTGAAGTAATCGAAATGACATCCTTAAGAAAAAAACGTTTCATCGATCTTTCAATTGGTCAGCAAAGAGTCGCGTTGATTGTTCGTGCCGTTTTAAAACACCCGCCATTATTAATTTTAGACGAACCAGTAGAAGGTCTGGACGACGAAAATGTCGATTTGGTCATTCAGCTTATCAATACCATCAAACAAGAAACAAACGTGAGTATTTTGTACGTTTCACATCGTATCGAAACTGGCCTCGCTCCTACTTCGGTTTTTGAACTTTTACCATCTCCAACAGGATCAATTGGTAAAATAAAATACCATTCTGAGCTCAACTAAAAAAACAAAAAAATGAAAATCAGATATATCTTATTATTAGTATTTCCACTAATAATAGCTTCGTGCTGCGGTACTATTTCAAAAGCAAAAAAAGCATACACCATTACCGAAACAAAACCATTAAAATCCAATTGGAAATTTAATTCAAAAGAATGGTTGCTGCAAAAAGACACCTTAATAGGAAAAGGAGGTCCGATGCATTGGGGCGTTATAGAATCAAAAAAACAACTCCCTGAAAATTATCAGATCGATTTTAAAGTAAATATGACCAAAGAATCACTTTTTGAAGTGATGCTTAACATCGATAAAGAAAATTACATCAGAACCTATCTCTACCAAATCGACCAGAATATCGTAATTGGAAGAGGTGTTTACAAAGAAGGAAGTAATGAATATGAAAAACGAGGCGGCCCAACTTTGTTCAAAAAACCAATGAAATTAGAAAACAACAAATGGTATTCAGTAAAAATAAAAGTCTTCAACAATCAATTGTTCTTCTCAGTCGATAACGAAACTTTCCTGGAATGTTCCCTTGAAAAAAGCAAACTAAGCCAACAAGGTAAACTAGGATTCTTAACCAACGGCGAAGCGAAAATCATAGATCTTACCGTTAAAAACATTGAATAGATTTTTTATTATTTAACCATTAAGATATTAAGAAAATTAAGCTAAACCCTTTACTAACTTATTCCTTTTCCTTAAGGTAACTAATAACAAGCTCAACACTTAATTAACTTAATATCTTAATGGTAAAAACAAAAAAAGCTCCAAACTGGAGCTTTTTTTATACGAGAAAATCTTTTCTCTATTTTCTTTATTCTAAAATCTAATTTCTAAAATCTAAAATCTTACTCCTCCTCTTCCATATTATGCGTCTTCCCGTAGTTGCGCCATTTCTCGATACAATCCTGAAAATCCTGAGGAAGTTCAGTATCAAAACGCATCATTTCGCCAGTTGTAGGATGCACAAAACCAAGAGTTTTAGCATGCAAAGCCTGACGTGGCAACGCTTTAAAACAATTATCAATAAACTGCTTGTATTTCGTAAAAGTCGTTCCTTTCAAAATCAAATGACCGCCGTAACGTTCATCATTAAAAAGCGGATGCCCAATATGTTTCATATGCGCACGAATCTGGTGCGTTCTACCCGTTTCTAATTTGCAGGAAATCAAAGTCACATAACCAAAACGCTCCAAAACCTTATAATGCGTAATTGCAGGTTTACCAATTTCAGGATCAGCAAAAACAGCCATTTGCATGCGGTCTTTTAAGTGTCTGGCAAGATTTCCTTCGATCGTTCCCGCCTCTTCGGTAACATTTCCCCAAACAAGAGCAATATACTCACGTTCAGAAGTTTTAGCTTCAAATTGTTTTGCCAAATGCGTCATCGCCGCCTCTGTTTTAGCCACCACCAAAAGTCCGGACGTATCCTTATCAATTCGGTGAACCAAACCAGGGCGTTCGCTGCTGTTCATTGGTAAATTGTCAAAATGATGCGCCAAAGCATTCACCAAAGTTCCCGTATAATTTCCGTGACCAGGATGTACCACCATTCCCGGCTCTTTATTAATCAATAACAAAGCATCATCTTCATAGACAATATTCAACGGAAGATCTTCCGGAAGAATATGATTTTCAAATGGAGGATGTGTTAACATAACCGTCACAACATCAAACGGTTTTACCTTATAATTTGATTTTACTGGAATATCATTTACAAAAATATTGCCTTCAGTTGCGGCATTCTGAATTTTATTTCGTGTCGCATTCTGAATCAAATTCATTAAATATTTGTCAATACGCAAAAACGCCTGACCTTTAGGGACTTCAAATCTAAAATGTTCGAATAATTCGTCTTCCAGATCTAAATTTTCAATATTATTGTTCATCTTTTGGGGTTTCATCAGTTGGCACAGCTGTACTATCTGTCGCCTGACTTTCATCTACATAACTTGCTTTTCCGTCACCTAAAACCAAATCGATTTTAGACGCTTTCAGCACTCGGTCTCCTACTTTTAAGTTTCTACCTTTATAACGCATCTCCAGCACCATATCTTTTCCAAGATTCGGAATATAAGTAATCGTTCCCTGCTCAAGCCCTAAAGCTTTCAAAGTCGGAACCGCCTCACGATACGTTTTTTCGATCAAATCAGGAATTTTAACAGATGAAAATCCCGATGCATTAATTTTAATATATATTTTTCTTCCTACTTTCACCTTCGTTCCCGGCAACGGATCTTGCTCAACAACACTGTATTTAGGAAATTGACTTCTGTAATCAACACTATCCAAAAGCACATAATCCAAGTCCAGTTCGTCCAATTTTGCCTCAACTTGCTCCTCTGTCAATTTAGACAAATTCGGAACCTCAATTTCGTGTCCATGATCAGTTGTAAAAGTCAGCCAATGCATAAACAGATAACCCAAAACAGCAATAATAGCAGCTGCAATCAGGATTTGTACAAAAAACACACGGCTTGTTAAATACTTACGTAAAGTCATAAATTTATTTTTAGTTGTCGCAAAGATAAAGCTATTTCGTTTCAAAAAAAATGATAATTTTGTTTTAAGCAAGAAAGTAGCAAATTGCCTTTCATATTAAAATCTAAGAGCATTTGGAATTTCAATTTTAGAATTTCCTATGTCACTCTGAGCGGAGTCGAAGAGTTAGGAGCTATTTCCTGCTGTCCGCTGTATCTTTTATGGTGAACCCCACCATAAAAGGATGCCGCTCCCATCAGGGCTAGGGCTTTAGGATTCATAAGAAGATTTCAGTACTATTTGTCAGGCTGAACGAAGTCGAAGCCCCGCAAGAAACTCACGCAAAGTTTATCTTGCATGTCGAGCTACTAGCGGAGATCCTCGTTCCTCGGGACGACAAAGCAAACAAAATAGCACGCAGATCTAACAGATTAAAACAGATAAACACAGATTTTTTTAAATTTAATTCGTGAATTCGTGGCAAAAAACCTGAAATCTGAAACCTGAAACTTGAAACTTGAAACAGAAACAATTAAACAAATAAACGATTAAACATATAAACAATATAGAATGAAAAACATAGCCATCATCATGGGCGGATACTCAAGCGAATACAAAATTTCGCTGATCAGCGGAAACGTCGTTTACCAATATCTGGACAAAACAAAATACAACGGATTCCGTATTCATATTTTCAAAGAAAAATGGGTATACGTAGACGAAAACAACGCCGAATTTTCAATCGATAAAAACGATTTCTCAGTAACCGTAAACGATCAGAAAATTACTTTCGACTGTGTTTTCAACGCCATTCACGGAACTCCGGGTGAAGACGGATTAATGCAGGCTTATTTCGAACTATTAGGAATTAAACAATCGTCTTGCGATTATTACCAGGCAGCATTGACGTTCAACAAACGTGATTTATTATCGGTTTTAAAACCATACGGAATCAAAACGGCAATCTCGTATTACCTAAACAAAGGTGACATCATCAATACAGCCGAAATCGTGAAAAAAGTTGGTTTGCCATGTTTCGTAAAACCAAACAAAGCAGGATCAAGTTTCGGAATCTCAAAAGTAAAATCAGAAGCCGAATTGCCAATCGCAATTGAAGTAGCATACAAAGAAGACAACGAAATTATCATCGAAAGTTTCCTTGACGGAACCGAAGTTTCTGTTGGAGTAATCAATTATCAGGGAGAAATAAAAGTTCTACCAATAACCGAAATTGTTTCCGACAATGATTTCTTCGACTACGAAGCCAAATACGAAGGTAAATCGCAGGAAATCACACCCGCCAGAATCTCTGACGAACTAACACAAAAAGTTGGTGAAACAGCAAAACGTGCTTACGAAGTCTTAAAAATGAAAGGTTTCTCAAGAAGCGAATTCATTATCGTAGACAACGAACCGTACATGTTAGAAATGAATACAATTCCTGGTTTAACAACCGAAAGCCTTATCCCGCAACAAGCACAAGCCGCCGGAATATCGCTTCAGGATTTATTCACAAACGCGATTGAGTTAGCGCTTTCTTAAAGATACTAAGGTTCTGAGATGCTAAGTTACTAAGATCTCAGAACCTTTTTTTTACCCAATATTGTCAGACTGAGCGAAGTCGAAGTCCCGAAAGTTACGAACTGTACGAATTAGCAAGTGAGATTGCTTGGTTCTTCGCAAAGACAAAAAATTCATAATCTAAAAACCTTAGCAACTTAGCATCTCAGAACCTTAGCACCTTAAAAAAAAATGAAAGAAATCTTCGAATGGAATAGACTTTTTTACAACAATCTTCCCGCAAACTTTGCGCTTGAAGTGATATTTCGTTCTACAGTAATGTTTATCATTTTACTGTTAACCTTAAAATTAGCAGGGAAACGAGGTGTAAAACAATTATCGATTTTCGAAACCGTAATCATAATTGCATTAGGTTCTGCTGCAGGCGATCCAATGTTTTACGAAGATGTTGGTATAGTTCCCGCTGCAATTGTTTTTACTGTAATTATTATTCTATATCGCTCTGTAACCTGGCTTACCGGAAAAAGTAAAAAATTCGAAGAATTTATAGAAGGTAAAACCGAATGCTTAATCAATAATGGAAAATTCTCTATCGCTACTTTCAAGAAAGAAAGCTTAGCACAAGACGAATTCTTCTCTGAACTTCGCATAAAATCTATCGAACATCTCGGACAAATAAAACATGCTTTTATAGAAACAAGCGGAGAAATCAGCGTATTTTTTTATGAAGATCACGAAGTAAAATACGGATTACCTATCTTACCGGCTGCATTCAATAAAAAAAGCAAAACAATCGAAAAAGAGGGCATTCACGCCTGCACTTTTTGCGGTCATACCGAAGAGCAAAAACCAGGAACCGCACAATGCGAAGTCTGTAAAAAAGACGAATGGGTTCCGGCTTTAAATACAAAAAGAATCACTTAATAGTAGCTTTGTAAAACAGAAACTTTCAAATAAAAAAATATGCTATTTCTTGTTGGGACTCGAGATTCAAATATTAAAAACGGTGTGATTTTAAACGAAAAATGCCCAAAATTTAATACACAAGATACATTGCATTTTAGCATTTATAAAAAATACACACACGTTACTCTCATTCCATTATTTCCGGTTGGAAAATCTGTTTACATAAGATGTAGCCATTGCGAAGAAAACTTTGATTATGAAGATTTATCTGAAAGTGCTCAATTACAACTAAGAAATGAAAAATTAGATAATTCAATCTGGATGTTTTCCGGTTCTATCATGATAGCCTTATTCCTTATTTTTACAATTAATAGATATTTTGAAAATAAAGATGAAACAGGAGTTTTAGTAAAAAATCCAATGCAAGGAGATGTTTATAATTTAAAATTAAATAATGGCTATTATTCAAATATGCGAATTGATAAAATTACCGTTGATAGTGTCTACGCCACATTAAATGATTTTCAGGCATATATGCCAAATGAAATAGATGACTTAAACAAACCTGAAAACTACTCAAATCGAAAAGTTTATTATTCAAGAAAAGATCTAATTAAACTTTATCAGGAAAATGAAATATTAAAAATTACTCAAACAAAAGCTAATGGTTTTAGTAATTAAAACCTTTGTAACTTTGAACCTCTGAACCTAAAAAAAATGAGAAAAGCCATATTCCCCGGATCATTTGATCCTATAACACTAGGACACGAAGATATCATCAAAAGAGGAATTCCTTTATTTGATGAAATTGTCATTGCTATTGGTGTCAATGCCGAAAAAAAGTACATGTTTTCACTCGAAGAAAGAAAACGCTTTATAGAAGAAACTTTCAAAGACGAACCAAAAATTTCGGTAATTACTTATGAAGGATTGACCATCGATTTAGCTAAAAAGGAAAAAGCCAATTTCATCCTAAGGGGACTTCGCAATCCAGCCGATTTCGAATTCGAGAAAGCCATTGCCCACACCAACAGAAAGCTTTCTAAAATCGAAACTGTATTTTTATTAACAGCGGCAAGTACTTCATTTATTAGCTCAAGCATTGTTCGCGATGTATTGCGTCATGGTGGCGAATACGAAATGCTGGTTCCGGATGCGGTTAGGGTAAAGAAATAATATATCTTAAAAATAAATGTTGGATAAATAACTCGTATGTTATTTTTGTAATGAAACCAAAAAACCTAACAATGATATTTTATTACGGAACCAAAGCTACAAACTTAAAGACTGGGCAAATAATTAATGTAGATTGTCCAAACTGCAACACAAATGTATCAATGATTTATAGTGTATTTGGAAAATATGCACACCTGTATCTGATACCTCTTTTTCCAATTAAAAAATTAACTTTTGCTGAATGTAACTCGTGCAGAAAAACATTCGAACAAGTAGAACTACCCTCACAAATTCAGCAAAAATTACAAAGAGAAAAAGAAAAAAATAGAGTAACGACACCTATCTGGATGTTTTCAGGATTGTTTGTGGTTGCTGCTATTGTTGGAATGGCTTTCTACAGTTCGCACCAGACTGATTTAGATACTGCCAATTTTATTAAAAATCCAAAACTGGGAGATGTTTATTTTCTAGATTCAGATCAAGGGCATTATACTACTATGAAAGTAAATCAGATTTCTAAAGACAGTATCAATGTTTTCTTAAATGAAATGGAAATTGATCAAAAAACCAGTATCTATGAAATTGATATTGACGAAAATTATAAAAAACAATATATTATCTCTAAAAAAGATATGTTGAAACTTTATAATGAAAAGAAAATTTATGAAATTAAACGCGATTAGTATTTAATCTTCAAGCTAACTTGCGAAATGTAGTATTTAACTGTACTTTCGCCAAAAAAAATAAACAGAAATAATGAGTATCGAAAGAGAATTAAACAAACGTAGCGGATCTAAATGTGAACTTTGTGGCGCCGAAGAAAACCTAAAAGTATACGAAGTATTACCAACTAAAAAAGGCGGTCTTGACGAAAGTATTTTAGCGTGCAGTACGTGTATTGACCAAATTGAAAACCCGGATAATGTAGATTTAAATCACTGGAGATGTCTTAATGACAGCATGTGGAATGAAAACGTTGCGGTACAAGTGGTAGCCTGGAGAATGTTAAGTCGTTTGCGTGCTGCAGGATGGCCACAGGAATTACTTGACATGATGTATTTAGACGAAGATACGCTGGAATGGGCAAAAGCAACAGGAGAAGGCGAAGACGACGAGAATAAAATCATTCACCGTGACAGCAATGGTGTAATTTTAGAACACGGAGATTCTGTTGTTTTAATCAAAGATCTAAAAGTAAAAGGATCGAGCATGGTGGCCAAACAAGGAACAGCTGTTCGTAACATCCGTTTAGACCACGAAAACGCCGAGTATATCGAAGGAAAAGTAGATGGTCAGCAGATTGTGATTATTACACAATACGTGAAGAAAATATAAGTATTCAGTCACAGTTGCAGTTTTCAGTCATTTGCTAACTTAATACTGCGACCGAAAATTGTAAACTAAAAAGGGCGATTCATATATTGAATCGCCCTTTTTTATGCTGTATTTAAAGTAAATTATTTTTGAAATAATTTATTGATCTGATCTTTCAATAATGGCTCAGAAACACTGCTTGTTGCAGAAGAAGCATCTTTAGAAGAAACCATAAACTGAACTGTCGCTTTTTCAGGAATAACACTTCCTGTGTAGTGTAACCAGATATAGTTGTTAGGTAACTCTAATTTGATATCATATAAAGGTGTTGCAGTAAAACCGTTTACAATGATACTGTAAAGACTGTTGTAATCATTATTTACATTTTTGAATGTAAATTTTCTCAAACTTGATGATTCATCATCGTTCTGGATACTTGTATAATAAACAGTATACTCATCTCCAATTTTTTGAATATAATTGTTATTTACTTTTCCTAATCTTTCAACTGGTACAGTTTCAAGAACCTTAATTTGTGCAAAAGAGACAAAACTAAACATCAAAATGGCAATCGTAATAATTCTTTTCATAATTAATTTGGGGTTTATTATTTACGGGCACAAGAAACGCAGAAAATATGATAAATTAAAGCCTTATCCGTTAATTTATTAACAATAAATTAAGATTGTTGTTTAAAATCAATCAAAACTCGTAATTTAACAAAGTAAAATATTGAAATTCAATATTTTAACACATACCTAATACCCCAAAATATATTAAAAACCCACCAAATGCAGTGATCGCCAAGGATCAAAACATGTCGCAATTATAAAAATTATACTACAATAAGCACTTCTTGATTTTAATAAAGTTCTTTCATTAAAACAAGATCTGATCCAAAACAAACCTGAAGCTTAAAACCTGCAACAAAAAAATTACTTCTCCTCCTCTTTCTTTACGACTTTACGGGCAACTTCGATTTTAAATTTCTTGCCTTTCATTTTCTCGTCTTTAATATTATGCAGTAAGTCTTTTACCTTATTGAATTTTACAGCCGCAAACGAAATAAAATCTTTTACCTCTATTAAGCCTAAATCACCTTTCTCCAATTTCCCTTTTTGGGAAAAGAAACCAACGATATCAATTTTATTTAGTTTTGTTTTCTTTCCGCCACTAATATAAATGGTTTGATATTCTGGTGGTTTAGGTAAAGTTGTGGAGTTTTCGACCTTTAAAACTTCCATTCCATAGTCAATATAATCCAGTTGTTTTTCACTTTCGTGAATGATAATATAAGCCGTTCCCGAAGCCTGCATACGGGCAGTACGACCATTACGATGTGTAAACTCGTCTTCTTTAAGCGGTAAATGATAATGAATTACGTGTTTCATCTCCGGAATATCCAATCCACGAGCCGCTAAATCGGTTGTGATGAGGTAACTCATACTTCCGTTTCTAAACTGAATCAAAGCACGTTCGCGCTCATCCTGATCCATTCCGCCATGATAATAGGTAGCGTAAATTCCTTTTTCGTTTAACGTATCACTAATACGTTCCGCCGCATCACGATGATTACAGAAAATAATAGCCGATTGTGATTTCAGTGAGCAAATCAAATTGAACAAACTTCCTAATTTGTCTTTGGAAGGAGAAACAACCATTTTCATCGAAAGATTCGTTTTCTCTTCCTGCTCCGGAATAAAATCCAGAATTGTAGGATTTACCACTCTCGTATATCTTGGAATTTCAATATCTGAAGTTGCCGAAACCAAAACACGTTTGTTCAGTTTTGTCAACTTCCCAATAATATATGACATTTGCTCATGGAAACCCAATTGCAATGATTTATCAAATTCATCCAGAATTAAAGTCTGAATTTTATCTGTGCGGAAAGTATCTCTGTCAATATGATCTGCGATTCTTCCAGGAGTTCCTATCAAAACTGCCGGAGGATTGCTTAAATTTTTGATTTCAGTGTCAATTGAGTGACCTCCGTAACAAATATTTACTTTGTATTGTGTACCCATTTTTTTCCAAACCTGCTCAATCTGCAAACCTAATTCGCGCGAAGGCACCAAAATCAAACATTGAACCGAAAGAATTTCCGGCTGCAATAATTCTAGAACCGGAAGTAAAAATGCTAATGTTTTTCCTGATCCTGTTGGCGAAAGTAATAATACGTTGTTATCGTTTAAAATTGCGTCTTGAGCAACTTCCTGCATTTCGTTTAGGGTTTCAATTCCTAAGTTCGAAAGTATGTTGTTGGAATGGTGATTTTTATTCATTTTGCAAAAGTAGGCAAAAAAAGTTGTTTCAGGTTTGAGGTTTGAAATACTAATAAAAATTTAACCGCAAAGAGCGCAAAGGTTTTTATATAGACTATGTTTAGATTATGTTGACAAACGCAAAGTTCGCAAAGCTTTGCGAACTTTGCGTTTTTATAAAACCTTCCTGATTAAAAAAACTTTGCGCCTTTGCGGTAAAAATCTCAAAGTGGTTTTACTCTCATTTCAACTTGAAACTTTAAACCTGAAACAAATTAATTATATTTGATTCTCGCTTTAAAACCAAAACCATGAAACTTTTTACCATTCCTTTTTTGCTTTTCACAATTGCAATTTTCGCTCAAAACAATAAAAAATACGATACTTTTTTTGAAAAAGGAAACGGAAATCAATCGGCTTCTTATGAAGAAACTATTGCTTATTTCAAACTTTTGGCAAAAGATTTCCCGACGATTCAGATGACAACAATGGGATTGACAGATTCCGGAGAACCTTTGCATATGGTGGTTTATAATCCTGATAAAGAATTTGATTTTGATAAAATACAGAAAAACAAAGCAGTTCTCTTTATCAATAACGGAATCCACGCCGGAGAACCTGACGGAATCGATGCGACGATGCAATTCTACCGAGATTTAGCCATTGGTAAACTAAAAGCGCCAAAAAACACTGTTTTGGTCACTATTCCGGTTTATAATATTGGCGGAGCTTTAAATAGAAATTCAACTACAAGAGCCAATCAGGATGGTCCGGAAATTTATGGTTTTAGAGGAAATGCCAGAAACTATGATCTGAATCGGGATTTAATGAAATCTGATACCCGAAACACCAAGAGTTTTGTAGAAATTTTCCAGAAAATAAATGCTGATGTTTTTATTGATAATCACGTGAGTAACGGATCTGATTATCAATACAAACTGACTTACATTATGACACAACACAACAAGCTAGGAACTGTATTGGGTGATTTTTTGAATGATGAAATGATGCCAGCTTTAGTAAAAGATTTACAACAAAAGAAAATTGAAACTACGCCGTATGTAGATTCTTTTAAAGATACACCAGATAAAGGTTTTGGTCAGTTTGTAGATAGTCCGCGTTATACAACGGGTTATACTTCGTTATTCAATACAATTGGTTTTGTGGTCGAAACTCATATGCTAAAAAAATATGCCGAACGTGTAAAAATGACATACGAATACACCAAATCGACTTTGGATTTTACGGATGCCAATTACCAAAAAATAAAAGCGCTTCGAGTGAAGAATCTGGAACAATATCAGTCCAAAAAACGGTATACTTTAAAATGGGAATTAGACAGTACAAAAGCGACCACATTTTCGTTTTTAGGATATGAAGCGAGTTACAAAAAAAGCGATGCTACAACCGGCAATCGTTTGTATTATGACCGAAGCAAACCTTATAAAAAAGACGTTCCGTACATCAAAGAATTTAAATCGGTTCAAGAAGTGGTGATTCCGACAGCTTATGTTATTCCGCGTGGTTATTGGAATATTATTGATTTGTTGAAGAATAACAATATCAACTATTCTCAACTTAAAAACGATACGATTATTGAGGTTGAAAGTTATAAAATTGCCGATTTTAAAACGGTTCCTAATGCGTACGAAGGACATTATTTGTATTACAATACCTCCCTAACTTCTAAAGTTGTAAAAATGGCTTTCGCCAAAGGGGACTACCTGGTTCCAACCAACCAAAAAGGTGTAAAATATTTAGTAGAAGCTTTTGAACCGGAAGGCGTTGATTCGTTCTTCAACTGGAATTTCTTCGATCCTATTTTACAACAAAAAGAACATTATTCAGAATATATTTTTGAAGATACGGCTTCGAAACTGCTAAAAGAGAATCCGCAACTAAAAGCCGAATTAGAGACTAAAAAACAAAACGATCGCGAATTTGCCAAGAATTCTGACGCACAATTAAACTGGATTTATAAAAATTCTGTGCATTACGAAAAGGCGCATATGCAATATCCTGTTTATCGTGTTTTGTAGATTTTTTTTGGTGCGCTTTTTTTTACCGCAAAGTTCGCTAAGGCTTTTTTATTTTACTTTGAATGCTTTGTGTACAAGTTAAGTTCGCAAAGCTGTTCGTGGAAATCTTTGTCAAAGTTTTGAACTTTGACAAAGATAAAATTACTTCAATTGATATTACGGATTGCCATAATACTATAGCGTTTTAAGCTTCTATATTTGAAAGTATAATAACAATAATAGAACTTAGACGAATTTAATTATGAGAAAATTTTTATGGATAATATTAATAGTAATTGGTTTCTTTTGGATTGTTGGAAAATGCAGCGAAGAAAACAATACTATAATTTCCGACAAGAGAACTTATGAATCAAGTTGGAGACAAGCAACAAATGAAGAGCTCTTTAAAATTAGTAAACTAATGGTAAAAAACAGTATTACAGGTTGTGGTGAGTATCACATAAAAGAGATAGAAAATGGAGAATATATAATTGCTTGCACAAGGGATGGAAAGAATTGGAAATATTATGTCGCTTGGCCAAATATTGATAAAATATACTTAGCAAGTGTAGATATGGAAAAAAAATTAAAAACGCCATATTAACCGTGAAATGCAGATTTTCAAATATTCCGTAGGAATATCTCATCGGTAGAAAAAAAATAATATTGTTTTGCGTTGTGCCCTGTAAGGACACCTGTTTTTACGGAAATAACACATCTAATCCAGTAATCAAACGTTCGTCAGGAACGTAAAACCGTAATTTAAATTTAATTCTACCTAGCAGACATTCCTACGGGATGAGTTATTCTTTTCATATTTTATAATAAATATAGAATCCGATAACACCCGATAACAATATTAATATACCCGATAGGGCGGATTTGTAATTATTAAGTGTTCAAAACCTGTTGCTCTGAAAGAGCCATAGCAATAGCATGGTGCGAAGCACTATGAATAAAAAACGATTATATTTTTAAGCCCTGTAAGGGCGGAAGCCTACTTTCAAAAAGTACGTTTACCCTATTTTACATGATGTTCTCTTAGAAAACTCCTTTTTCTTTGAATCTTTATCCTCAATTTTCTTTTGCCCTTTCAGGGCAATTTCCTCTTTTGATTAATTCATAGTGCGTTGCACTACGCTATTGCTTTTTAGGGCTTTCAGCCTATTTTAAAAGTTTCGAATACTTATGATTGCAAAACCCAATAGCGCGGATTTGCAATCTGTTGCATTAAACTTTGTCAAAGTTTAAAACTTTGACAAAGTTGGACCAAAAGAAATAAAAACCTGAAAACCAATTATATTTTAATTTGTATTTTAGTACTTCATAAACTAACCCACTAACCACTATTTTATGTCATTTCAAGGATATTTAAAAACAATTAAAGAAAAAACAGGAAATGGTCCGGCTGAGTTTAGAACGCTGGCGGAACAAAAGGGATTTACAATAGAAGGAAAACTCAAACCTGAGGTAAAAGCAGGAGATATTGTAAACTGGCTTAAAAATGATTTTGACTTGGGTCAGGGACATTCAATGGCAATTTATGCGCTGCTTAAGGGCATAAAAAATGAAGATAGCGAATAAAAAGTGTGACTATTAAAACTTTTACACGATAATTTTAAAACAAAAAATGAGAATAATTTCAGTTAGGGAAAACCCTGAATATAAAGAGAGAGCCATTCAATATTTTCAAAATAGCTGGTCTGAAATAGCACCAATTATTTATGAGGATTGTATTAGCCATAGTGTAAATGCCAAAAATTCGTTGCCACAATGGTACGTGTTAGAAAATAACAATGAAATTATTGGCTGTGCCGGACTTATTACAAATGATTTCATTAGTCGAATGGATTTATATCCGTGGGTTTGCGCCATTTTTATAGATGAAAAGCACAGAGGCAACAATTACAGTAATTTACTTATTGAAAAAGCCAAAGAAGACTCTAAAAAGGCAGGATTTCAAAACTTATATCTCTGCACGGATCATATTGGATTTTATGAGAAACTAGGTTTTAACTACATCGGACAAGGATATCATCCCTGGGAGGAAGAATCCAGAATTTATCAAATCGATTTGTAAGCTTATTTCAGGAAGACAAAACATAAAACAACAATTTTATATTAACTTAAAAACCATAACGGAATGGGAATTTTCAATAACATTTTTAAAAAGAAAGAAGAGAATACAGAAGCAATTATCAATCAACTGAGCGATAATAAACACTTTGTATCTGAAAATGATTTTTTGGAAAAATTTGGAGCGATTGCTTTAGAAAAACAGAGAAATCTTTTTAGTGTGACCGGCGGACTTTCCTGGAATGTTGATATAGGTAAAGAAGAAATTACTTTTGGAGACGATCTTACTTTTCCAATGCAGGTTTTGGGATCTTTTTCTCATTCTTCAGAAACATGGCTTTGGATTTGGGAGAATAAAGCTGGTGGATATGCGGAATCTGTTATGAAACAGGCTCTTTTACTTAAGCAATATGGAGAGGAAAATAATATTGATTTATTGACTGTTGGAAAATTTGACGCTTTAGACAACGATTTGCATCTAATAGGAATGATTGCTGTTGAGATGTTTAATTTAAGCGGTTATTATCTGGGAAATTATGGTCAGGGTACAATGGTGGTTACCATTAAATCTGATGTAATAGACAACTCTGAAAGTGAGGAATTGTCCCGAATTTTAACTGTTTTTCCAGAACTAATTTCAACATTTGAAATTCAAAACCACAAAAATGCTTTTACAAATTATTTATCTCAAAAAGGTTATAAACTGACTGTAAATGGAAATGAAATTAAAGCAGAAAAAAATGAAAATATAATTAATGCTGTTTTTAATGAAAATAATCTTTTGGTACAATTAAATGGTAATTCGTAAGCTTTCCTGTCTACCTTAAAAACAACGAAAGAACCAAAAACGTGTTTTAACCGATTGCCCGCGTGAGGGATAGAAGTTCCGCTACCGAAGTAGCACGGATAGCCCGACAGTATTTATAAAAAGACCCAATGAACGCAAAGTTGATTGGGTCTTTTTATAAATACTGGCACGCCCAACTTAAGATGCTAAGTTACTAAGCTGCTGAGATACTAGTTTTTTGATTTTAAATACGTTGAAAAACTTTATATTTTTTTTAAACTGCCTTAAACCTTTGACAAAGGTGGCGATTAAAAATTCATGACTTCTTTTTCCAAAAATTTAATACTCCGTCACAGGCAGAATATTCTAAATCAAAGCTTTCGGGTATTTCTTCCCACGTGCTCCAATAGGTTACAAGTCTTGTATTTTTGGGCGTTTTATGGAGTTGATCTCTTACGTAATTTGAATACGAGAGAAACAGTTCGTTTTTGGGAACTATATTTTTATCTATGGGACAGGATGTATCTATGTTTTCGAAAAAAGAATTGTAGAAATAAAATGCATCGTAATCTGAAAAAGAAATGTCGGTGATGTTGGAATGAATAAATTCGACGTTTTCTACCTGATGTTTTTCGGCTATTTTTTTTGACAGCTTTATAAGTGACGCTCTTTGCTCGACTCCATAAAAAATACCTTTTGTAGAAGCTGCACCAACCAAACAAAATTTACCGGCACCGGCACCAATATCTAATACTTTTTTATTGGGTTTATCGACAAGATAATCTGCTGCTGCCTGAGCAATGGCAACGGGTGTCCAATGTCGCTCAGAAAGTCTTCGAATGCGTGTAGAGTATAGCATATTGAAAGTGCTGTCTTCTATTTCTTTATTTTTTTTTAAGGCCTTAAAAATCATTTTGCGCGTTGTTTGTATTCTTAACTGTACGTTTAAATTAAGTTAATCAAGAATTAAAAACCAAAAATACAGTATATTCTCTCAAAAAAAAGTATTGATTGCGATAATTTCACAATCAAAATTAATTCAGGTAGTACAATTAAAAAACCAGCCCAATGAGCATTGCGTTCATTGGGCTGGTTTTTAATATCAAAATCAATTGGAATTTGGAATTTTAAAAAATTTGGAATTTAATAGTGTCATTGCAGTTTATTCTCTTCTTCAAACAATAATTTTATGTTTTCGTAAGAGTTTTTTAGCGCATCTTTGATTTGCTCCGGATTTAGCCATGCTACTTTTTCGATACCTTCTTCGGCCTGGCCTTGTGGGATTCCGTCGAAATCTGATTGCATTTCGAACCAATGGGTCACTTTGAGCTTGTATTTTCCGTTGCGTTTAAAAACGTGATAGGTTTTTTCGAGTTTATTGGTAATGCGTAGTTTGCCTACTCCGGTTTCTTCTTCGACTTCGCGCATGGCAGTGTCTTCAATTTCTTCCCCTTTTTCGATTCCGCCTTTTGGTAAGTCCCATTTTCCATTTCTGAAAATAAATAAAACTTCGCCTTTTTTATTGTACACAAGCCCTCCTCCTGCTTTATTTACGGGAATTTTAGCTTTTAGCGTCTTCATAATTTCCTTTTCGTCAGGATGATACAAATAAGCTTTTTGAATTTTATTTTGAAACATTTTGACTATAAGATGCTCGATATCAATACTCTCTAACAAGAACAATTGAAAATCAGTCTCTTTCGAGATCTCATTTGTCAAAAAAAGTGGTTTGTCGTTCACAAAAACTTTATACATTTGTATTATGATTTTTAATAAAGATACTGCCGAAAAAACAGCCGAATTGCTTTTGCAAATAAATGCAATTAAATTGAATCCCGAAAATCCTTTTACATGGGCTTCTGGTTGGAAATCTCCTATTTATTGCGATAATAGGTTAATTCTTTCATTTCCGAGCATCCGAAACTACGTTCGTGATGAGTTTGCGAAAAATATTGAGAAACAATTTGGGAAACCAGATGTTATTGCCGGTGTTGCCACTGGAGCCATTGGAGTGGGGATTCTTGTTGCTGAAAGCCTTGGATTGCCATTTGTATATGTGCGCCCGGAAGCAAAAAAACACGGTCGACAAAATCAGGTGGAAGGTTTTTTACAAAAAGGCCAAAATGTGGTTGTTGTTGAAGATTTAATTAGTACAGGAAACAGCAGTTTGATGGCTGTTGAAGCTTTACGTAACGAAGGAGCCAACATAAAAGGTATGGCAGCGATTTTTACGTATGGTTTTAATGTTGCCGAAGAGAACTTTAAAAATGCTAATATCGATCTGTATACGTTAAGTAATTACGAAAACTTATTAGACTTAGCGGTTCAGAAACAATATATTACCGAAGACCAACAATCGACTTTACTGGAATGGAACGAAAGTCCATCGACGTGGGGGAAAGAGGAAATTTAGATTTAGATTTTAGATTTTAGATTTTAGATTTTAGATTTTAGATTTTAGATTTTAGATTTTAGATTTTAGATTTTAGATTTTAGATTTTAGATTTTACCAAAAAATCGCTTCGCTCTTTTTTGGAATTTGGGATTTAAAAAAATTGGAATTTTATTAGAATCCTGCTTTGCGAACTTTTATTCATAAAGATTTACAATCAAAATAAAAAAAAGACTTGCGCTCTTTGCGGTAAAAATAATTGCGGTTAAAAATAAATTTAGATATTATAAAAAAATATAAATATGAACTTAGAAAGTCCAAAAGTTACTGTTCAGAAATCAGCTCAAGATTTATTTGATTTATTGACTGATGTTAAGAATTTTGAAAAATTAATGCCGGATAATATCGCTAAATTTGAAGTGATTGGCGAAGATGCTTTTATTTTTGGATTGAAAGGTATGCCGGAAATAAAACTAAAAATGAAAGAGAAAACAGCACCAAACAAAATCGTTTTGGGAGCTGCAAGTGATAAACTTCCGTTTACTCTGGTTTCGAATATTGATAGTGTTTCAGCTACCGAAAGTGCTGTACAATTGCAATTTGAAGGTGAATTTAACCCAATGATGGCGATGATGATCAAAGGGCCAATTAGCAAATTCATTGAAACTTTAGCTACTAATATGACGAAGCTTTAATTTTTTAATTATCAATAGTGAATTGTTAATTATTAATTCCTGAAGTACATAAATTATAAGGTCCGACTAAGTCGGACCTTTTTTTTGTTGCTACAAAGGCGCTAAGACCAATGTCATTAAGCTAAGGAGAAATCTACAAAATTACTTAACAGTTTAATCAGGAAAGTAATTAGAAAATCCGTTTTTATCAGCGTTTTCGCTTTAGCGAATCAGTAAAATCAGCGTCTAATTTTGACGCGGATAAAACAGATTTACTTCGTAAAAACGCAGATAAAAACAGATTTTATTTTCTAAAAGCTTAACTTAATGACATTGCGATAAGACACAAAGAAAATCAAAACTTTGCGCCTCTGCATCTTTGCGAGATTATTCAAAAAAAAAAAAAAAAAAAACTTTGTGCCTTAGTGCCTTCGTGGCAAAACCAACAATTCATCCTTAAAAAATAACAGTTCGGAATTATAAATTATTACACCCAAAATTATTCATCGAAGTTTGATCCATCAAAACTAAACAAAACCAAAATGGAACAAACTATTAAGATTTTAATTTACATTCACGCATTTTTTGGCGGAATCGGGTTACTTACGGGAATTGGAAGTATTCTTGTCAAAAAAGGAGGTTTACTACACAAAAGAATGGGGAAATTATTCTCTATCGGAATGATCATGAGCTCTCTTATTTCCATCCCTATTTGCTGGATGCCCCAACACCAGAATATCTTTTTGTTTTTAATTGGCTTATTTACTATTTATCTGGTGATTGCAGGAAACAGGGTTTTGACTTTTAAAACCAAAACAAAAGCTGACATGACCGATTTTATGATTTCAGGAAGTATGTTATTCTTTTCAATTATAATGGTTTCACTGGGTATTTATTGTCAGTTGATAAATATTGAAAACGGAATACTTTTTACTTTCTTCGGCGGTTTTGGACTTTATATGACAATTAAAGATTTCCTATTCTATAAAAATGTTTCGGATATGAAAAAACAATGGCTCTCCAAGCACATTGGCAAAATGATTGGAGCCTTAATCGCATCAATAACCGCTTTTATTGTCGCCGGAATTGGCATAGGAAATATAATCGCCTGGATGACTCCTTCTATTCTTGGAACGATTTACATCATGTATTGGAACAGAAAAATAGCACCAAAAAAACAATCTTTACAAAGTGTAAACTAATGTGGCGCACGGATTTTACGGATGTAACGGATTTGCACGGATTTTTTTATGTCACCTAAAGCAAAATCAAAAAAAAACTTAGAATCTTAGTAGCTTAGAATCTTAGCAATTTTTCAATACAACATCTGAATTTCCTTGATTTCGAATTCTGAAACCGAATCGTCTTCTAATAAAATCTGTATTTTACCAACAGGAGAAACTCCCTTTATGATTCCCATAAAGTTTTGTCCGGAATCTTTGGTACTGAGTTTTTTAAATGGCATTGGTATTCCCTGACGGAATAAGGAATTAAAATATTCTTTCCATAAATCAGCCGAACTATTTTCCCAGGAATCAATCTTTTGCTGTATTTTTTCCAATATGAGTAGCACTAAAGAATTTTTATCAAATTCCCTTTTACAAATCACACCTAATGAAGAAGCATTAGGCAAATGATCAAAATTGGTTTGATTAACATTTAACCCTATCCCGACGACTGACACGATCCTGCCATCGCTTTTGATGGTATTTTCGATAAGTATGCCACCAACCTTTTTGTTGTATGACATAATGTCGTTAGGCCATTTTATACATAAATCAGGAATATTTAATGATTTTAAGGCATCGATTACGGCTAATGAAACTATAACGCTGAGGTTAAAAACTTGTTCATTACCATAAAGAAAATCCTTTACCAAGACACTCATAATTAAGTTTTTACCTGATTCTGATTGCCACTTAGAGCCCATCTGCCCTTTTCCTTTTGTCTGATTTTCAGCGGTTACTACGGTAAAATTATCGAGTTCATCCTGACTTGCCAATGATTTAAGGAAGTCATTTGTTGAATCTATGGCATCGAGTTTGATTAGTTTCATTAAACGAATTTAATTAACTTAATTTAATATTTTGTTAAGGTTCAAAAATAATCACAAATTTTGGTAACTTTACAAAATCATATAAAATAATTCATGGCGAAAAAGACTATTAATAATGATGTTCTATTGGCGAACATAATCAAAGGGATTGAAGAAGTAAAAGGAAATGATATCGATATTCTTGACTTAAGAGATATAGACACTGCTGTTTGTGACTATTTTGTCATTTGCAACGGAAATTCAAACACCCAAGTTAACGCCATTGTTAGCTCAATTCAAAAAACAGTATCTAAAGACTTAAAAGATAAACCGTGGCACGTAGAAGGAACCGATAACGCAGAATGGGTTCTTATGGATTATGTGCACATTGTTGTACACGTTTTCCAGAAACATATTCGCGAATACTATAATATCGAGAGCCTTTGGGGTGACGCCAAAATAACTACAATCGAAAACAAATACTAAAAGAAACTTTCTCTAATGGCTAAAGATAATAATCCAAATCCGAGTAAATTTAAAATAAGTCCTTGGTTAATATATACCGCAATACTTCTAGTTTTTTTATTTATTAGTTTTGCAACCGGAGGATCAAACTTAAGCGAACCTGCTCAATTAACCTCTTCTAAATTCAATGTTTTATTAGAAAAAGGTCAGATTGAAAAAGTTATTGTATTCAATAAAGCAGAAGCTGAAGTTTACTTAAATACTGCTGCTCTTAAAGATCCGGCAAATAAAAAAGTAGCTAATGATATTTTTGAAAGACCTAACAAAGGCCCTCACTATACATTAGAAATTGGTAACGACCAGATTTTTCAAACTAAATTAGAAAAAGCAGTAGCCGAAGGCAAACTGAAAGATTTTAATTTCTTGCAGAAAAACAACTGGAGCGATATTTTAATCAGCTTACTTCCTATCATCATTATTATTGGTGTTTGGATTTTCATTATGCGTAAAATGTCAGGTGGCGCAGGTGGCGGTGGCGGACAAATCTTTAACATTGGAAAATCGAAAGCTAAATTGTTTGATGAAAAAACAGACATTAAAACTACTTTTAAAGATGTTGCTGGTTTAGAAGGTGCTAAAGAAGAAATACAAGAAATTGTAGAATTCCTTAAAAACCCTGAAAAATACACGAATCTTGGAGGTAAAATTCCTAAGGGAGCTTTACTTGTAGGACCTCCGGGAACTGGTAAAACCTTATTGGCAAAAGCAGTTGCGGGAGAAGCTCAGGTACCTTTCTTCTCGTTATCAGGATCTGATTTCGTAGAGATGTTTGTAGGTGTTGGTGCTTCACGTGTTCGTGACTTATTCAAACAAGCTAAAGAAAAATCTCCTGCTATTATCTTCATCGACGAGATCGATGCTGTGGGTAGAGCAAGAGGAAAAAGCAATATGTCAGGCGGAAACGACGAAAGAGAAAATACTTTGAATCAATTACTGACAGAAATGGATGGTTTTGGTACAAACTCTAACGTAATCGTTCTGGCAGCGACAAACAGAGCAGATGTTCTTGATAAAGCTTTAATGCGTGCCGGACGTTTCGACAGACAAATTTTTGTTGACTTACCAGACATTCGCGAAAGAGCTGAAATCTTCAAAGTTCACTTAGCTCCTATTAAAAAAGTAGAAGGTCTTGATCTTGATTTCTTAGCAAAACAAACTCCGGGGTTCTCTGGTGCTGATATTGCAAATGTTTGTAACGAAGCTGCATTAATTGCTGCACGTAACAACAAAACTGCAGTAGACAGACAAGATTTCCTTGATGCTGTTGACAGAATCATTGGCGGTCTTGAAAAGAAAAATAAAATTATTACTCCAGAAGAGAAAAGAGCAATTGCTATTCACGAAGCTGGTCACGCGACTGTAAGCTGGATGTTAGAGCACGCTGCACCGCTTATTAAAGTAACTATTGTTCCCCGCGGACAAAGTTTAGGAGCGGCTTGGTACCTTCCGGAAGAAAGACAAATCGTGAGAACAGACCAAATGCTGGACGAAATGTGTGCTACTATGGGCGGAAGAGCTGCTGAAAAGGTAACTTTTGACAGAATTTCGACTGGTGCATTAAGCGATTTAGAAAAAGTTACACGTCAGGCTCGTGCTATGGTAACGATTTACGGTTTGAATGATAAAATCGGAAATGTTACTTATTACGATTCAAGTGGTCAAAGCGAATACAACTTCTCTAAACCATATTCTGACGAAACTGCCAAAGTAATTGACAAAGAAATTTCAGAATTAATTGAAGGTCAATACCAAAGAGCGATTCAAATTCTTGAAGAAAACAAAGACAAGCTAAATCAGTTAGCTGATATATTAATTGAAAAAGAAGTTATTTTTAAAGATGACTTAGAAACTATTTTCGGAAAACGTACTTTTGATAAAAATTTAGAAGAAGTGGTTTCGTAAATATTCAGTAAATATGTAATATTTTTTAAAATCTTAATTCAAAATAGCCTTTTGAATTAAGATTTTTTTATCTTTGAACGTTTTCAATTAACATGTAAAGTATTTCATATAAAATGAATTTTTTCAAAAAAATATTTGGGTCTAGCGATGCCGCTTCTGATGAAGAAAATGAAAGCGAGTATGGAGTAAATCATACTCCTGATAGTCATTTATCTATCGACGAAAGATTCATTTTTAATTTCAAAAAAAATGGAGGTAAATTCTTGTATTGCGAAAACAAGCAGGAAGTTGCTGAACAATTTGAAAACATACTAGAAGAAAACGATTGGTTCGAAAGCGAAGTTTTATGTTATGAACCAGGGCTTTTTCATTTATTAGAAGAAAATAAATTACTTTATATTTCTCCTAAAAACCCTAAATTCTTATTGGCTACCTGCGAAAATTTAATTGCTGATGAAGGTTCTATCTTATTTTCATCAAAACAAATAAGGCAGGACAAACCAAACGAATTACCTGCAAATATTGTAATTATTGCTACTACAAGTCAGCTACAGCTTATTAAAAGTGATGGATTAAGTGCTATCAAAAGAAAATACGAAAGAGACTATCCTACTAATATTACCACAATAAAATATTTCGAAAAAGCTAAGGAAGAAGATTTTACACAATACGGAAGTGTTGCAAAAAATCTATATTTATTGCTCCTAGAAGATCTTTAAGATGAACGAAACACTCAAGAGAACCATTTCTGGTGCTGTTTATATCGCTTTACTCCTAACTTCTATTCTGTTTTCTACCGAAAGCTTTATTATCCTTTTTGGCATTTTTCTAATTATTACTATATATGAGTTTTGCAATTTAGCAAACCTTAATAAAGTGTTTTCAATTCTGTTTGGAGTTATATTATACTCTGCCACTTTATTGATTAGTCATTACAATAAGCAAACTACGGCATTTTTAAATAAAACATTTAATACAGAGTTAAATTTAAATGTCAATATTCAGGAATTAGACTTAATACTGCTTGCTGTAACTATTGTTGTATCGATAAAATGTATCTTATTTTTGTTTTATGATTCTGTTCAAAAAATAAGTACTTCTTCAAAATACCTGTATCTGTTAGGATATATTACGCTTCCATTTATATTTATCGTTAAAATTTCTTTTGGAACAAATAATTACAATCCAAAGATCATTTTGGGGTTGTTTATTCTAATCTGGACCAATGATACTTTTGCCTATTTGGTTGGAAAATCAATTGGAAAACATAAATTATTTGAACGCGTTTCTCCTAAAAAAACTATTGAAGGATTTTTGGGTGGTGCTGTTTTTGCGGCTTTTGCAGGCTTTTTGATTTCTAAATTTTACATACAGCCTAATCCTGAATTTAGCAGCAAATCAATCTTGATCTGGACAATAATTGCTTTAATTGTAAGCGTTTTTGGTACAATTGGAGATTTGATTGAATCAAAATTTAAAAGAATTGCCGGCGTAAAAGACAGTGGTTCAATAATGCCCGGCCACGGAGGTATCCTAGATCGATTAGATAGTGTTATATTTGTAGCACCAATTATATTTTTATTTTATCAAATTTTATACTATGTTTCATAAAGAAGGAGGACCATCCATTTTATTAGGTACTGCATTTGCAGTAGCTGTACTTTTAATTGCTGACAAATTCATTGATATTACCTGGCTAAGAATGCTTGTGCAAATTGCTGGTGTAATAGTTTTGATTATTATTTTACAATTCTTTAGAAATCCTAAAAGAGTTGCAATTAGAAACAGCGATCAGATTCTTGCTCCGGTTGATGGAAAAGTTGTGGTTATAGAAGAAGTTTATGAAGGCGAATATTTTAAAGATAAGCGTTTACAGGTTTCTATCTTTATGTCACCAATAAACGTACACGTTACTCGCTACGCAATGGATGGAATCATCAAATTCAGCAAATACCACCCTGGAAAATTTTTAGTTGCATGGCATCCAAAAGCAAGCGAAGAAAACGAAAGAACTACGGTTGTAATCGAAAATGAAACTTTTGGACAGATATTATACAGACAAATTGCAGGCGCTCTTGCAAGAAGAATTGTAAATTATGCTCAGGAAGGTATGCAAGTAGTACAAGGTACTGATGCTGGATTTATAAAATTTGGTTCAAGAGTAGATTTATTTTTACCTTTAGATACTCCTATTAATGTTGTATTAAACCAAAAAGCAATTGGTGGTAAAACTATTATTGCTACAAAAGCTTAATGAGCAAAAAAGATTTAGATACTCGTTTTACTGAGGCGGTCGAAACTGCTTTAAAAATGACTCAGGCCTCACTGCCGCAAGATGTGCAGCTACGCCTTTATGCCTATTACAAACAGGCAACTTTTGGAACTGCGGTCTACAATCAATCTGAGAATTTTGATTTAAGAGATGCTTTCAAAACAAATGCCTGGATGCAAATTAGCCATATATCTATTGATGAGGCAAAAGAATGCTACATTGAAATCATTAATTCACTAACATCAAAATAACTAACATTATGAAGAAATACATTGTTCATTTCAGCATTTTAGCTTCATTTTTTCTCTTATTTTCATGTAATGATAAAAATAAGCTAACCGAAGTTGTAGAAGTTCCTTTACCAACAAAAGAGGAAAAAATAACAATAGGATCGCCTAATGACGTAAAAGCAGATCCGGGTTCTTTTGAGATGACAAAATTATCTTATTCGTATGATGGACTCGCTCCTGCAATACGAACGCTTACTTTAGAAACACATTATTCTAAACATTATTTAACGTACACGAATAATTTTAATAAAGAAATTGCCAATACCGAATTTGAAAATATGCCACTTGAAGATATCCTGAAAAAAATGGATCTCAACAATGCAAAACTTCGTCAAAATGCAGGTGGTTATTACAATCATACTCTTTATTTCAATATTTTAACTCCTAAAGAGCAGACTCCTAAAGATACTCTTGCGGGTTCGATTAATAAAGAATTTGGTTCTTTTGCCAATCTTACCAATCAGTTTAAAGGTCAGGCTACAAAGCAATTTGGTTCTGGCTGGGTTTGGCTGTTAGTGGACAGATACGGAAAACTGCAAGTCACTACAACTGACAATCAGGATAATCCTTTAATGAAAAATGCTTTAATTCCCGGAACGCCTATTTTAGGAATCGATTTATGGGAACACGCTTATTATCTGGATTACCAAAACAGAAAAGGAAGTTATATCGATGCTTTTTACGAGCACATTAACTGGGAAAAAGTAAACGAATATTATATCGAAGCCCTCAAAAAGGTCAAGAAAGTATAAAACAAAAAAGCTGATACAATTGAGTATCAGCTTTTTTTTGCTCACAACTTTTATAATTTCTGCTTTTTTTAGCCTAACCTTTAAAGTTTTTTAACACCAAAACTCAGACACAGAAACTTTAACACAAAATCACATATACTAAACATTCATTTAAAAATATCCTTACTAACTTTAAGTTACTCTTTAATTACAATAAAACAGCATCTAAAACTATGAAAGATATAGCAAAACGCTTTACAGACAACCCGTTATTATCACCTACAGATATTTCTGCAAGCAGAGAAGGATTAGAAATTACATGCTTATTAAATCCAGGCGTATTTCAGTTCGAAAACAAAACCTGGTTAGTGGTTCGTGTAGCCGAAAGACCAAAACAAAAAGATGGTATCATTTCTTTTCCTATACTTACAGAAACGGGCGCTATTAAAATAATTGAAATCCCAAAACATGATCCAGAATTAATAGCAACAGATGCAAGAGTTATTAATTATAAAGGCGTAGATTATCTAACAACACTTTCTCACCTGCGTCTATTGTGCAGCGAAGACGGACATAACTTTTATGAACCTGAAAATTATCCTTCTCTGGTTGGAGAAGGCATGCTGGAAACATTTGGAATTGAAGATTGTCGTGTTGCTTTAATCGAAGGAATATTTTATTTAACCTTTACGTCTGTATCAGATAATGGTGTTGGTGTTGGTTTGCGAACTACTACTAATTGGAAAGAATTTACCACACATGGTATGATATTACCTGCTCATAATAAAGATTGCGCCATTTTCGAAGAAAAAATAAATGGATTATTTTATGCTTTACATCGCCCAAGTAGTGTAGATATTGGCGGAAATTACATTTGGCTGGCTTCGTCTCCCGACGGTATTCATTGGGGAAATCACCATTGTATTATTAAAACCAGAAAAGGATTTTGGGACAGCAAAAGAGTCGGTGCCGGAGCTGCACCTATAAAAACAGATAAAGGCTGGCTGGAAATTTATCATGGAGCCAATGAAAATCATCAATATTGTTTAGGTGCTTTTTTAATGGATTTAAAAGATCCTTCGAAAGTAATTGCACGAACCGAAGAGCCGATAATGGTTCCTACTACGGAATACGAACTAAGCGGATTTTTTGGAAACGTGGTATTTACCAACGGCCATATTATAGAACCTGACGGAGATACAGTTATCATTTATTATGGAGCTTCAGATGAATTTGTTTGTGGTGCTCGATTTTCGATTAAAGAGATTCTTTTGCTTTTAAAAAGTAACTAATCTCAAAAAAAACAGGTTTAGAAATTAGATTTCCGAACCTGTTTTTTTTTACAATTCTTTATTATTCTATTACAAAAGAATCTATTTCACTTCATAAATAAACGATTCCGAAGGCGCAATTTTTATTCTTGCAATTCCTTCTCCATTCTTTACCGTAAAATACGTTTTACTTTGCAAATACAATTGATCTAAAAGTATATACGAACCATCTTTCAAATTCCATTTAGAAATAACATCAGCAGGAATTTTCAATTCAAACTCACTTGTTTTTTCTGAAGAGAAATTCGCTACAACAATCAATTTTTGATTTTCAGACCAACGAACATAAGAGTAAATTAATTCGTCATAACCAGAATTATTCTGACGGTTTACAGACTGAATTTCCTGAAAATTGCCCATTAAAGCAGGACTCTTAATAGAGAAATTCAGCAATCGTTTATAAAAATCACGAAGGTTTTTTTCTGATTCAGAAAGTTGTCCGCCATCAAATTTTCCGTCATTCATCCAGCGCTGATGATTAGGAACGCCAATATAATCAAAAATAGAAGTTCTTGTAGGTTTTCCGAAACCGGCATCCTCATTTCCGGCCTCTCCTACTTCCTGCCCAAAATAAACCATTGTTGGCGAAGTGCTAATCGTTGTAGAAACCACCATTAAGGGTTTTCCGCGTTCCGGAGTTCCTGCGAATTCAGAACTTGCCAGACGTTGTTCGTCATGATTGTCTAAGAAATGAAGCATATTGTGTTCGATATCTGCCATTCCTTTCTGAATATCCGATAATCCGTCGGGAGAAGATTTTCCGCGAATAACATCTTTCAGTTTATCATAAGTTTCTACTTTATCATATAAATAATCCATTTTTCCTAAACGAATATAATTGCGATATTCATTTGGGTTATACACTTCTGCCAATAAAAAAGCATTTGGATTTTTCATTTTGATAGCCGAGTTCATATAACTCCAAAACTCATACGGAACCATTTCGGCCATATCATAACGAAAACCGTCAACACCTTTTGCTGTCCAGTACAAAGCGATAGATTTAAACTTTTTCCAGGAATCCGGCACATCTTTATCCTGCCAGAAAGCAAAATGCTCCTGATACGATTTTTGATCGAATCCGGCTGGAAGTTCAGGAAAATCTTTAGAACCATCAGGACGAATTCCGTAATTTACTTTTACCGTCTCGTACCAGTCATTTTGATCCGGTTTTACTTTACGAGAACCATTTCCGGTCCATTTTGCAGGATTTTCATCAAATACACCATCAACAAGCGGATTCTTTTCTCCGTTTAACGGAACATCATTGTCCGGAATTTCAAAATGTTGATTGGGGATGTAATAAAAATTGTTGTTTCTGCTGTATTCAACACTTACATCATCATCAACACCAAAATCCTTAACGCCTTCAGGATTATTTTTTCCTTCATATTTTCTGGCGATATGATTGGGTACAATATCAATAATAACTTTCAAACCTGCTTTGTGCGTACGGCCAATCAAATCTTCGAATTCCTGCAATCTGTTCGCAGGATTTGTCGCCAAATCAGGATTTACGTTGTAATAATCTTTTACAGCATAAGGAGATCCGGCACGGCCTTTTACTACTTCTGGATCATCATCAGAAATTCCGTAAGCCTTATAATCCCTCACCAAAGCATGATGCGGAACTCCGGTATACCAAACATAAGTAACCCCTAAATCTTTTATTTCATGAAGTGCTTTATCTGTAAAATCATTAAATTTTCCAACACCATTTTCTTCAATCGTTCCCCAAGGCTTATTGGTTGTGTTTTTATTTCCAAACAAACGCGTAAAAACCTGATAAACTACAACTTTCCTATCAGCAGGAACTTCTTCTTTTATTATATTCATTTTTAAATCTTTGGTTTTACATGCAGAAAACAGCATGGTTGCAGCCAATCCTGCAACAAAAACTTTTTTATTTATCATATTCGTTTTTTATAAACTAATGGTTTCCTGACTAAACATCCGAAAACTATTTTCTAAATTTAAACTAATTTTTAAAATTCAAATGAAACAAAAATCATATTACATTAATACAGTATATAAAAAGCCAACTATAACGAAATAGTACTATGTTTTGTTGATAATTTAAAAAAGGTTCAAAGGAGCAGATTCAAAGCAACAAAGTTTTTTCTAGATGAATTAAGAAACATTCGAATTTCATCTCTTCTTTAGGTTAGATGCACTGCTGCGCATCTTACCAGAAATATCACAGTACTTTTGAAAACTTAAAACTTTGTCCCTTTGAACCTATGCAACTTTGAACCTAATAACAAAACCTTTGTACCTAAAAAACTATAATTTAATCCTAATATCAGTAAAGGTTATATCCTTTTTCATAAATTTGACAAAAATTTAATCAATTGAAGAAATCACTATTTTTCATATCCTATTGTTTGCTATTATTAAGCGTTCAATCCATTTTTGCTCAGGCACCAAAGCCAAAAACAATTAATATTGAAAATGCAGATTTGGTAGAAGTCAATGAAGACTTAGTTCCTGACGGAGTTCTATTGACTGGAAATGTAAAAGTAAATCATGACGGGATCGTATTAACCTGCAATAAAGCCTACGTTTTTAAGAAAGAAAACTACCTTAAAGCATTTGGAAATGTACAATTAGTACAAGGTGATACTTTATTCCTGAACAGTAAATATGCAGAATATAGCGGAAACTCAAAGAAAGCTTTCGCCACCGGAGATGCTGTTATGAGTTCACCGGATGCTACCTTGCAAACAGATACTATTAATTTTGATCGAAATATTCAGCAGGTTTTTTACAATACTAAAGGTACTATCGTAAATAAAGACAATACTCTGGTAAGTAAATCAGGAAGATATTTTGTGGCTGAGAAAAAATTTCAATTCCTTACAGAAGTTACGATTACAAATCCTAAATATGTTATAAAGTCGAATCATTTAGATTATTACAGTAATTCAGGACACACGTATTTATTTGGCCCTTCGACTATTACAAGCAAAACAAACTACATTTATACCGAAAAAGGTTTTTATGACACCAAGAAAAACCTCGCGCATTTTTTAAGGAAGTCGTACATAAAATACGATGACCGACTTATAGAAGGCGATAGTTTGTACTATAATCGAAATATTGAATTTGCCTCAGCAACCCGAAACGTAAAAATTACTGACTCTATCAATCGCGGAATCGTAAAAGGACATTATGCAGAGATTTACAAACTAAAAGATTCGATGTTTGTCACGAAAAGAGCTGTAGCCATAAATCTTGTCGAAAAAGATTCAGTTTACATTCACGGGCAAAAATTAATGGTGACCGGAAAAGAAGGCGAACGAATTTTAAGAGCCTACAAAAACGTCCGTTTCTACAAAATAGACATGAGCGGAAAATGTGATTCTATCCATTCAGACTCTAAGTCTGCATTGACAAAATTAATTGGAAATCCAATTCTCTGGAACGGAGAAAGTCAGATTACGGGAGATATAATGCATTTAATTGGCGATAATACCACCAAAAAATTAGATTCCTTAAAAGTCCTCAACAATACCTTTATCGTCTCGCGGGATACTCTCGGCACGGGTTATAATCAGGTCAAGGGCCTCAATTTATTCGGAAAATTCAAAGAAGGAAAATTACATGACGTCGATGTGATTAAAAATACCGAGGTCGTCTATTACATGCGAAATGACGCTAATGAACTCATTGGTATCAATAAAAATGTGAGTAGTAAAATCAATCTTATTTTAGAAAATAATGATATCGAAACCATTACATTCTTTAATAAAGTCGACGGCGATGTTTACCCCGAAGCCGATTTACCAGAAAATGCACGTAAACTAAAAGGCTTAAAATGGCGCGGCGACGAACGAATAAAATCGAAAGATGATATTTTTACCGCCGAGGACAACGAACTCAATGACAAACTCGTCCAGGAAGGAAAAGACCAGGAAGCCAAGGACAAAACCACCCCGATGAAAGTCAGGAAAGAAACTCTTGATTACGACAAGAAGAAACCTGTTGCTAAAACAAGCACGACAAAAGCTGCTGCCAAGACTAAGAAATAGTTTTCAGTCGCAGTCGCGGTTTTCAGTTTCATATTTTTACGGTAAAATTAGTCGCAGTCCCAGTTTTCAGTATACAAAACTTTGCGAACTTTGCATTTTAATAATATAATCTTGAGCTAAATCTTAGTAAACTTTGCGATCTTTGCGGTTAAATTCATTCACAGTTTTCAGTCAACTTGAAACCTGAAACCTGAAACTTTTTAAACAAATAACAGTGAATCCAGATTTTATAAAATACCAGGCACAAACCTCTCCTTACCCACTTGGGATGGAAGTTTCTCACGCCATTGGTTCCTATATTTACGACACAAACGATAAAAAATATTTAGATTTTGTTGCCGGAGTTTCGGCTTGCACACTTGGGCATCAACATCCAAGAGTCAATCAGGCGATCAAAGATCAGCTGGACAAATATTCTCACGTCATGGTTTATGGCGAATACTCGCAAAGTCCTGCCGTTCAATATTGCAAATTACTGGCTTCACTCCTGCCCGAATCTCTTAATAAAACCTATTTAGTCAATTCAGGTACAGAAGCTATCGAAGGCGCACTTAAATTAGCCAAACGAACCACAGGACGCAGTCAGCTTATTTCTTGTCATAACGCCTATCACGGTAACACCATGGGATCTATGAGCGTTATGGGATTCGAGGAACGCAAACAAGCCTTTCGCCCATTGCTTCCGGATGTTGATTTTATCACCTTCAATAACGAAGAAGATTTACAAAAAATAACCACCAGAACAGCCGCTATACTTTTAGAAACCATTCAGGGAGGAGCCGGATTTATTCAGCCCGAAAATAATTATCTGCAAAAAGTGCGTAAACGCTGTGATGAAGTTGGCGCCATGATGATTGTCGATGAAATCCAGCCCGGATTCGGAAGAACTGGTAAACTATTTGGTTTTCAGAACTATGATGTCGTTCCCGATATTGTCGTTATGGGAAAAGGAATGGGTGGCGGAATGCCCGTTGGAGCTTTTACAGCCTCGGCAGAAAAAATGGACCTCTTAACCGAAAACCCTAAACTGGGCCATATCACCACTTTTGGAGGTCATCCTGTCATTGCGTCAGCCTGTTTAGCTACTTTGCAGGAATTAACTGAAACAAATTTAATGCAAGACACCTTAATTAAAGAAAAACTCTTTAGATCGCTTTTGGTACATCCTTTGATAAAGGAAGTTAGAGGAAAAGGATTAATGCTTGCCGCAATGACCGAAACTGCCGAAATAACAAACGAAGTTATTTTAAACTGTCAGGACAAAGGGCTCATTTTATTCTGGTTGCTGTTTGAAGGATGCGCAATACGAATAACACCACCGTTAACCATTTCTGATGAAGAAATAAAAGAAGGTTGTGCCATAATCTTAAGCGTTATGGATGAAATCATGAAAAAAGAACAAGCACTTTAATTAGGAGCTATTTCCTGCTATCCGCTATATCTTTTATTTTTTCTAAAGAAAAAAAATAAAAGGATACCGCTGCTATCAGGGCTAGGATTCACGGTTAAAACAAAAATAGAATACAAATCAAATTTAATCTTTTACAGATCAAAATATTATAACTTAAAACAGAATAGAAATTCTGTCCATATTGTTAATTAAATTGTTCACAACAATTAATTCCCATTCCTCACAACAATAATATGGTTGCCTAAATTTATAACAGGCTAATTTCAAATAAAGACAGTATGCAATTAAGCAACGAAGAAGAAGATTATAACCTATCCCTATCCAAATTTGAGTCGATGTTAAAAACTAACAAAGTACTCTTTTTTGATTCTGAAGAATTCGAAGAAATTATTCTTCATTATTTAGATATAGGCAAGGCTAATTTAGCAAAGAAGGCCTTGAAACTTGCATTAGACCAACACCCAAAATCTACGGGCTTAAAATTAGTACAAGTAGAAATGTTGGTTTACGACGACAAACTAGAGATCGCCGAGAAGCTCTTAAATGAGCTATATGCAATCGAACCTAATAACGAGGAAATTTATATCCAGAAAGCCAATATCTGTTCTAAAAGAGATCAACACGAAAAAGCAGTAGAACTACTTAAAATTGCCCTGCAATATACAGACGACTACGCCGACGTGTACAACTTGATTGGAATGGAATATCTTTTTATGGATAACCTCGAGATGGCAAAAGACAGTTTTATCAAATGTCTTGAAGAAGATTTAGAAGACCAGTCTGCCTTGTATAACGTGGTGTATTGTTTTGAATTTTTAGATCAAAACCAGGAAGCCATTGTTTACTTAAACGAGTATATCAATAAAAACCCATATAGCGAAATCGCCTGGCACCAGCTTGGCCGTTTGCATTATGGTGTAAAAGAATATGAAAACGCCATTCGCGCTTTTGACTATGCAACCCTAATCGACGATGAGTTTTTAGGCGCTTTCATGGAAAAAGCAAAAGCCTATGAGCGTCTTAAAAAATACGCTGAAGCTATTGAAAGCTATAACAGAACCATCGAGTTAGACGATGCTACTTCTTATGCGCTATTGCGTATCGGGAAATGCTACGAAAAACTGGGTAATGCGGTAAAAGCACTTCAATATTACAATCAAACCGTACATGAAGATCCACTTTTAGACAAAGGATGGATTGCCATTACTGATTTTTATGTTCGTCAGAAAAACTTTCAGAAAGCCTTATTTTTTGTCAATAAAGCATTAGCCATCGACAATCAAAATCGTTTGTACTGGAAACGTTATGCAACGATCAACAAACAAATGAACTTTTTTGAAGAAGCAGAGTTTGGTTATAGAAAAGCAGTAGAATTTGGAGATTATGCTCTAGACACTTGGTTATTTTGGGTTGACATTCTTCAGTTTTTAGGTGAATTCGAAAGTGCTATTCAGACTTTATTACAAGCTACAGAATATTTTCCTGAAGAAAACGAAATCGAATATCGTTTGGCAGGATTGTATTTTATGATTCAGGATAATACCAAAGCAAAATTCCATTTAAGTAATGGTTTGCGTTTAAACTTTGATAATTACATCCTAATCGAAGATTTATTTCCGGTAGTATGGTCAAAAAAGACAGTTAAAAATTATATAGAAAAACATAGAAAACAATAATGATTGATATTTTAAGAAGACGTTTTGGCTTGTTAGGCCGTAATATTAGTTACTCATTTTCAAAAGGATATTTTACAGAAAAATTTAGCGACGAAGTTTTTGCAGGCAACAGCTACGAAAACTTTGACATCTCTGAAATTAATTATTTCACTGAGTTAGTAAAAAACAATCCCGATTTAAAAGGTTTAAATGTTACGATTCCGTACAAGGAACAAGTAATTCCCTTCTTAGATAAACTATCAAAAAAAGCAGCCCTGATTGGTGCAGTAAACACGATTAAATTTACCAAAAACGGAAAATTAAAAGGTTACAATACCGATTATTATGGTTTCAAAAAATCATTAGAACCATTATTAGAGCCACACCACAAAAAAGCGCTTATCCTGGGTACAGGCGGCGCCTCAAAAGGAGTTGCATTTGCATTGGATGAGCTTGGTATTCCTTATACTTTTGTATCGAGAGAAGCTAAGGAAAACATTATCGATTACAATTTAATCAATGCCACTACATTTGATAATTTCAAAATCATAATCAATTGTACACCTGTTGGTACAAGTCCAAATATAGAAGCTTGCCCGGATCTTCCGTACGAGTTTTTTACTGATAAACATATTGCCTACGATTTAATTTATAATCCGGCAGAAACTCAGTTCCTTAAAAATGCTAAAGAAAAAGGTGCTGTAATAAAAAATGGTTACGACATGCTTATTTTTCAGGCAGAGAAAGCCTGGAAAATCTGGAATATGTAAAAAGAAAAAAATACACTAAACTCTAGTGTATTTTTTTTTGTAATTTAGACTACTCATTAATAAGTAGTTATGAATAAATTACAACTATTTTATTTGTCATTCCTTTTCATCACTTTTTCTACAAAAGCTCAGGAAACTATAGAGCTTCAAAAAAATCCTTACACAGAGGCACGCTATCATTATTATCTAAAAACGATTTTACTTTTCAATGAATATTTAGATACAGAGACAGGTTCTTACAATACCACCGAACTCCGTTTTTTACACCCAATAGCCAATAAAGCATGGAACTTAAGAGTTGATCTTCCATTAATATCCACCAATACTTCCTCAATCAATAAAACTGGAATTGGTGATATTGGTGTTGGCATAAGTTATATACCTTATTTAAATCATAGTAAAGGGATTGCTTTTAGAGCCAGAGTCATTTCGAACTCGGCAGCAGATCCAGCTTTGGGATCAGGAAAATGGGTCTTTGCTCCTGCCGTATTTTATGGTTCTTATATAAAAGAGAAAAAACTACTGTGGATTTCTTCTTTAGAGAATCAACTGAGTTTTGCCGGATCAGACAAACGAGATGATATTAATACCACAGCATTCGAAAATTACTTTATGTACATCCTCGGAAAAAACTGGATTGCGGCCGATGTTGCGTTCAGATACAACGCAACAAACAAAGGATTCCCTAATAATGCTTTCGTAGAATTTGGGCGAAAAATAACTTCAAATGATATGGCCTATATTCATCCCAGTATTGCTTTTGGAAACCATAAATCTTACAATTATGGTATCGAAGTTGGAATGCTTATTTTGTTTTAGTTTGAAAGAAAACTAAAAAATTAAGCTTACAATATTAATTTAATTTGATTTTTCTAAAAATTCTATTAATCCGAAATTTAAATTTACTTCAAAAAAATCAGGTAAAAAACCCATATCATATTCCTAAAATACCTGAATAAATAGGAATTTCGTCTTAAAAAAGCGTATAAACAAACGATTTATTTTGTATTTAGAAACACCTTTAGTATCTTTCGCTCTGTTTAAAATAAAAACCTTATACATTTAAAATGTTAGAAGAAAAGAATGATAACCTGCAGGAAGCAGACGGAAAATTAGAAATCGGGATTAGCGATTCTACACAAGATAATGCAATTGAAACATCGGAGCCTGAAACAGCTGCTGAAATCTCTACTTCAGAAAGTGAAACTGAAGCAGAAAACACAGTCGAAGAAACAGAAACTGCTCATCAGACTGCATTAGACGCCATAACAAATTCAAACGCTGAAGAAAGTGAAGATGAAACGCTGAAAGAGCGTCATGATATTCCTATGCAGGATTATGATACTTTTGCTATGGACGCGCTTGTAGATGAGCTTAAAAAACTGATCTCTACAGATAAAGTAATGTCTGTAAAAGATCATATCGAAGAAATCAAAAAATCATTTTTATTACAATACAACCACCTTATAGAGGAGAAAAAAGAAGAATTCAACGCTTCTAAACAAGACCCAAATGAGGAATTTGAATATCATTCTCCGTTAAAATCGAAATTTGACGAATATTATAATGTTTTTAGAGAAAAAAGAAATGCGCATTTCAAGCATTTACAAACCAATCTAAAATCGAATTTAGAAGAGAGACTTGCAATAGTTGAAGAGCTAAAAGAGCTTATCAACCCGCAGGAAAACATCAAAGACACACTTAAACATTTTAATGATTTAAGAGAAAGATGGAAAAATGCCGGAGCAATCCCAAAAGACAAATACAATCACGTTTGGAATAATTACCACTTTCATGTAGAGAATTTTTATGATTACCTACACTTAGATCGTGAAGCAAGAGATTTAGATTTTAAATACAATCTGGAACAAAAACAAAAAATTATTGCACGTGTTGAAGAGTTAGCAAACGAAACCGACATTAGTAAAGCGTTCCGTGAATTACAGGATTTACACAGAATCTGGAAAGAAGATATTGGTCCTGTTTCTAAAGAACACCGTGATACCATCTGGAATAAATTTAGTGAACTAACTAAAAAAATCCATGACAAAAGAGAAGTTTTGTTTGAAAGCCAAAGAGCAAACGAACAAAAAAATCTTGAAGTTAAAAAAGAAATCATTGGCAAAATTGAAGTTTTAGGAACTGAAAAGGTAAACTCTCATTCACAATGGTTAGTACAAATTCAGAAAGTAGAAGCACTTAGAAATGAGTTTTTTGCTGCCGGAAAAGTACCTTCAGATGTAAACGAAGAAACCTGGGCTGCTTTTAAAACTGCCGTAAGAAACTTTAATTCTTTTAAAAATTCGTTTTACAAAGACATTAAAAAGGATCAAAACGACAATTTGAACAAAAAAATGGCTCTTGTTGCAAAAGCAAAAGAACTACAAGAAAGTACCGATTTTGGCGCTACTACTCCTGTTATGAAACAAATTCAGGAAGAGTGGAAACAAATTGGTCACGTTCCTAAAAAATATTCAGATAAAATCTGGAAAGAATTTAAAGACGCTTGTAATCATTATTTCGATAAATTAAAAGAGCATAAATCAGAAGAAAATGTTGATGAGGTAGCCGCTTTTGACAATAAAAAAGCATACTTAGATATTTTAAGAGCTTACCAGCTTACCGGTGATCACAAAACCGATCTTGATGCTATAAAAGCACATATCGAAATCTGGAAAGGTTACGGAAAAGTGCCTTTTTCAAGACGTCACATCGAAGGAAAATTCAATAAAATCCTGGATGCTCTTTTTGAAAAATTAAGTTTGAGTAAAAAAGAAACTGAAATGATGCGTTTTTCAAACAGAATCGATTCTTTATCTGACAGTAACGATACTCGTAAATTAGATAACGAAAAGATTTTCTTAATGCGTAAAATTGAAGAAGTTCAAAATGAAATTTTCCAGTTAGAAAACAATATTCAGTTTTTTGCTAATACTAAAAATGCTAAGAAAGAGAATTCAATTGTTCTTGAAGTTCGTAAAAACATCGCTATTCATAAAGAAAGCCTTGAACTTTGGAAAGACAAACTGAAACAATTGCGTAATTTAGGTCAGGAATAAGTTTTTTTTGATTTATAAATATAAAATCAGGTGTAATGAGATTCTCATTGCACCTTTTTTTATGCAGTAGCTTTTTTTTACCGCAATCCCGATAGCTATCGGGAGCTAAGGTTTTTTTTCATATTTCAATACAATATAAAGTTCGCCAAGCTTTATTTAGATAAACTATACACCGTATAGTTTGTCAGGGATGACAATATTGTCGATTATAATTACAATGAAAAACAAAACTTTGCTCCCGATAGCTATCAGGATTGCGGTAAAATTCACTCCAATATTTGTTTCATTTCAACCTGAAACTTAACAATGTATTATAATTTCATGAAAAAATTTCTGTAAAATATTGATTATATTTGATAAACCACATTATCTATTGATAATCAACAAATTCAATTATTAATCCTAATAACAACGAAAAATGAAATTTACAAGAAAAGCAAATGCCAACTGGAAAGGAACAGGCATGGAAGGAACTGGAAAAATCAGCACACAAAGTACGACATTAGATAATGCGCAATTATCATTTAAAACAAGATTTGCAGACGGAGTTGGAACAAATCCCGAAGAATTGGTTGCTGCGGCACATTCAGGCTGTTTTACGATGCAATTAAGCTTTTTGCTTAACGAAGGAGGTTTTACTGCAGATGATTTGAATACAGAAGCGACAGTTACTTTCGAGGACGGAACTATAACATTAATCCATTTGGATTTAAAAGGTAAAGTTCCTAACATTACTGCTGAAGAATTTGAAAAAACAGCAGCGAAAGCAAAGGAAATCTGTCCTATATCAAAATTATTAAATACAACAATTACACTTTCTGCAACTTTAGTCAGTTAAGACTAAAAAATTTAAATAAAAAATTCCAAATTCCAAAAGATGCTGAGCATTATTGGAATTTGGAATTTTAAAATATTGGAATTTTACTCAAAACTACATTGTAGCTTTCAATGCTTTTGCTTCAGCAGTCATTTCTAAAGCTTTGTAAACTCCTAATAACGTTTTAGAAACATCTTCGTTTTTAGGATCTAATTCATTTGCTTTTTTAAGGTAAGGAATCACTTCTTTAAAAACATTTTCTCTTTGTCCTTTCAACACATCGTAACGCTTCATATCTTTTGCAGAAGTACCCAATTTATTCATCTCATCGATAATTGGTTTTTCAGCTTCTAATTTTAAAGCTGCAAGGTTAAGATAAGCATTTGTATATTTTGGGTTGATTTCGATAGCTTTCAAATAATATTTCTCAGCATCAGCACTGTTTTTTGCATTCGCACTAAGAACTCCTAAATTGAATACTAAATCAGCATTGTTTGGGTCTTTTTGTAAAGCTTCACCAACTAATTTTTTGTAGGTATCAAAATCTTTAGACTCTAAATACAAGTTAGCTTCAGTAAGAATCAAAGAACTATCATCCGGATTTGCTTTTCTTGCATCTGCGATTGCTTTTTTAGCATCTTCGCTACGTCCTTTTTGAACTAAAATTAAAGCAAGATTTTTGTAAATCTCTCCTCTTTTTGAAGGAATAGCTTCTGTTTGAGGTTTTTCGTGAGTTCCTAATTTCACAGCTAAATCTCTGTCTTTAGCACTATTGAAAGCATCTTCGTTACCTGAAATTTTATTTACAGCTGTATAGCTTGTTCCTTTTCCAGAATAGTTTAATTGTTTCAACTCTTCGTACATTGGCAATGCAAGATCAAAATCCTGAGCATTTACTGCTGTAGAAGCTGCATAATACAAATTGATTGTATCTTTTTTCTCTAACAAATAAGCATCATACAATTTTTTCGCTCCTTCAGAATGTTTACCAGCCTGAGAATCTGCAATAGCTGAATTAATCAACTTTCCTTTGATCTCCGTAATTGAAGCTGCAGCCTGAGTAGAATATTTTAATTTTCCTGAAGCTTTTTCAACATCAATTAACTTTTTATAGTTTTCTGCAGAAAGAGAAAGGTTTTTACTTTCATCTATTTTTTTATTAGCTAAATCTAAATAAGCATTAGCTTTTACAGAATAAAATTGAGCCTGCTCAACATCTTTGGCATTTGCTACCATATTTTCTGCATCGTTCAGGATTGTAATTGCTCCCTGAGCATCCCCTCCTTTTAACGCTTTTTCAGCACTTTTTATCTGATCCTTTTGAGCAAAAGTAGCTACTGAAATCAATAATGCTGACGCAAGTATTACATATTTACTTTTCATAATATTCAATTTGTATATTTAATTATAAGTGGTTTACTTTTTATTCCTCAGACTCTTCTTCTTCAGCGTCATCTTCGTCTTCTACTTCTTCATCAGAATCATCGTCGTCGTCATCTTCTACAGGACCTTCGTCCTCAAGAACTTCTAAATCCGGTTTTACTCTTTCGATAGCAGATTCAATAACATTTCCGTCTTCATCAACAACAACTTCTGCAACATCATCTTTCATCACTTTTGTTACAGCAGCAATAGAATCTTTACCTTTTAAGTTAATCAATCGAACACCTTGTGTTGCACGACCCATTACACGTAAATCTTCAATCGCCATTCTGATAGTTAATCCAGACTTGTTGATAATCATTAAATCATCAGCATCCGTTACATTACTAATAGAAATTAATTTCCCGGTTTTCTCTGTGATATTAAGCGTTTTAACACCTTTACCTCCACGGTTTGTAATTCTGTAAACATCTTCTCCATCGTCATCAACTAATTTAGTACGTTTACCGTATCCGTTTTCAGTTACAACCAAAATCTGTGTATCGTTTACATTTTCTTTGTCAACAGTAACCATACCAATTACTTCATCAGTATCGTCTTTTAAGGTAATTCCGCGAACTCCTGAAGCTGTTCTTCCCATCGGACGCGTTTTAGTTTCCTCAAAACGAACCAATTTACCAGACTTAACAGCAAGGATAATTTGACTTTCTCCGTTTGTTAATTTAGCTTCAAGTAACTCATCACCTTCTTTAATTGTAATTGCAGCAACTCCATTTACCCTTGGTTTAGAATATTTCTCTAAAGAAGTTTTCTTCACTTGACCTTGTTTCGTTACCATTACAAGATTATGACTGTTGATATAATCTTTGTCTTTTAAGTCTTGTGTACAAATAAAAGCTTTTACTTTATCGTCACTTTCAATATTTACTAAATTCTGAATCGCTCTACCTTTTGCCGTTTTGCTTCCTTCAGGAATTTCGTAAACACGCATCCAGAAACATTTTCCTTTTTGCGTAAAGAACATCATATATTGGTGATTGGTTGCAACGAACATATGCTCAAGGAAATCCTGATCTCTTGTTCCTGCGCTTTTTTGTCCAACTCCACCTCTATTTTGAGTTTTGTATTCTGTTAAGTTGGTACGTTTGATGTAACCTGCGTGCGAAATTGTAATAACTACATTCTCATCTGCGATCAAATCTTCGATACTTACATCTCCACCAGAATATTCAATAGTAGAACGACGTTCATCTCCGTATTTCTCACGGATTTCTTCCAGTTCTTCTTTAATTAAATTCGTTCTTAAATCAACATCTGCTAATAAAGCTTTCAAATGTTCGATTAATTTCATCAATTCATCGTATTCAGCTCTTAACTTATCTTGTTCCAGACCTGTTAACTGACGTAAACGCATCTCAACAATGGCACGCGCCTGAATATCAGATAAATTAAATCTTTCAATCAATTTCTCACGAGCTTCTTCTGTATTTTTAGAACCTCTGATGATCGCAATAACTTCATCAATATTATCAGAAGCAATAATTAATCCTTCTAAAATATGCGCTCTTTCTTCTGCTTTACGCAATTCAAAACGAGTTCTTCTAACTACTACATCATGACGGTGCTCAATAAAATAATGAATCATATCTTTTAGATTCAACATTTGTGGGCGACCTTTTACTAATGCAATATTGTTTACACTAAAAGAAGATTGTAATGAGGTAAATTTATATAAGGTATTCAATACTACGTTTGGCGTAGCGTCACGTTTCAGGATATAAACGATACGCATACCGTTTCTGTCAGACTCGTCACGAATATTCGCAATACCTTCGATTTTTTTATCGTTAACTAAATCAGCCGTACGTTTGATCATTTCGGCTTTATTCACCTGATATGGAATCTCTGTTACGATGATACATTCTCTTCCGTCAACTTCTTCAAAACCAACTTTTGCACGCATTACAATACGTCCTCTACCGGTTTTAAAAGCTTCACGAACTCCTTCATAACCATATATTACACCACCGGTTGGAAAATCCGGCGCTTTAATATGTGTCATTAATTCGTCAACTTCAATATCGTTATTATCAAGATACGCTAATGTACCATTGATAACTTCAGTTAAATTGTGTGGAGGCATATTGGTTGCCATACCTACCGCAATACCTGTTGCTCCGTTTACTAATAAAGTAGGAACTCTTGTAGGCATTACTTTTGGCTCATATAAAGTATCGTCAAAGTTCAATTGAAAATCAACTGTTTCTTTTTCGATATCTGCCATAATATCTTCAGATATTTTACGCATTCTGGCCTCAGTATAACGCATTGCTGCAGGGCTATCACCATCTACAGATCCAAAGTTACCCTGACCATCCACTAATAAATAACGCATACTCCATTCCTGAGCCATACGAACCATTGCATCATAAACAGAAGTATCCCCGTGTGGGTGATACTTACCCAGAACCTCTCCTACGATTCTTGCAGACTTTTTGTGGGCAGATCTTGAAGTTACACCTAAATCATACATTCCGTAAAGAACTCTTCGATGCACTGGTTTCAAGCCATCTCTAACATCAGGAAGCGCTCTCGATACAATTACTGACATCGAATAATCGATGTAAGCAGATTTCATTTCATCTTCAATGTTAATAGGAATTAACTTTTCTCCTTCAGACATAAGTTGTTATGTTTAAATAATTATATTAGTTTCAAAGCGTGCCAAGATACGTTTTTTTGGAATTTTTTCAGCTATTTACTTACACTTATTTCAATGATTTATTAACAACTTTATTTTCGCTTTTGGTTAATAAATTAAGCGTATTTTAACGCTTTTATTGTTATTTTTTTCGTCCCTTAGCTGTCAGGAGTTCCTTAAGGGTATGGTTTTTGTTTTTCAAACACTAATTCACTAAATTTACAATACCAATTATATATTATGGATGATAATTTTTCACCAAGAGTAAAAGATGTTATTACCTACAGTAAAGAAGAAGCCTTACGTTTGGGCCACGACTTTATTGGTACTGAACATCTAATGCTAGGCATTTTAAGGGATGGAAACGGAAAAGCTATTCATATACTTAATAACCTTGCAGTCGATCTAGATCATTTACGCAGGAAGGTAGAAATACTGAGCCCGGCCAATCAAAGCGTTGAAGTAAATGCAGAAAAGAAAAATCTTCATCTTACCCGCCAAGCGGAAAGAGCACTGAAGACAACGTTTCTCGAAGCTAAAGTATTTCAGAGCTCGTCGATTAGCACAGCGCATCTGCTATTGTGTATCTTACGAAACGAAAACGATCCAACAACCAAGCTATTGAATAAGCTAAAAATAGATTATGACATAGCTAAAGAACAATATTTAAATATGACTCCAAACGAAGAAGAATTCTTAGAAAACTTGCCAAGAAACGAATCGTATAATGACGATTCAGGACAAGATGACAGTCTTAAAGAAAGTAGTTTTAATAATCCCGCCAATAAGTCAAACAAAAAATCTAAGACTCCGGTTTTAGATAATTTTGGGAGAGATTTAACAGAAATGGCCGAGGAAGGAAAACTAGATCCGGTTGTAGGACGCGAGAAAGAAATTGAACGTGTTTCTCAAATCTTAAGCCGTAGAAAAAAGAACAACCCGCTTCTTATTGGAGAACCAGGAGTTGGTAAATCTGCTATTGCAGAAGGACTGGCACTTCGAATTATCCAAAAGAAAGTTTCCCGTATTCTTTTCAACAAACGTGTGGTAACTCTTGATTTGGCTAGTTTAGTAGCTGGAACAAAATACCGTGGTCAGTTTGAAGAAAGAATGAAAGCCGTGATGAACGAATTAGAGAAAAATGATGATATCATTCTTTTTATTGATGAAATTCACACTATTGTAGGCGCTGGCGGAGCAACAGGTTCTCTTGATGCTTCGAACATGTTTAAACCTGCTTTGGCAAGAGGAGAAATTCAATGTATTGGTGCTACTACTCTTGATGAGTACAGACAATATATTGAGAAAGACGGAGCTCTTGAAAGACGTTTCCAGAAAGTAATTGTTGAACCAACTTCTGTTGAAGAAACAATCGCAATCTTAAACAACATAAAAGACAAATACGAAGATCATCACAATGTAACTTATACTCAGGAAGCTATTGAAGCTTGTGTTAAATTAACAAACAGATATATGTCTGAGCGTTTTTTACCGGACAAAGCTATTGATGCTCTTGACGAAGCCGGATCTCGTGTACACATTACTAATATTGATGTTCCTAAACAAATTCTTGATTTAGAACGTCAGTTAGAAGAAGTTCGCGAAATGAAGAACATGGTAGTCAAAAAACAAAAATACGAAGAGGCTGCCAAACTTCGCGATGATGAAAAACGCATCGAAAAAGATCTTGCTGTTGCACAAGAACAATGGGAAGAGGATTCTAAAAACAACAGAATTGAAGTTACAGAAGATAATGTAGCCGATGTTGTTTCGATGATGACAGGAATTCCTGTAAATAGAATTGCACAAACAGAAAGCAATAAACTGGCTAAATTACCTGAATTGATTCAGAATAAAGTAATTGGTCAAAACGAGGCTGTTCTTAAAATTGCACGTTCTATACAACGTAACAGAGCCGGACTTAAAGATCCGAACAAACCAATTGGTTCGTTTATTTTCTTAGGTCAGACTGGAGTTGGTAAAACACAATTAGCAAAAGTTTTAGCAAAAGAATTATTCGATTCTGAAGATGCGTTAGTTCGTATCGACATGAGTGAATACATGGAGAAATTTGCAATCTCTCGTTTAGTTGGAGCGCCTCCGGGATATGTTGGTTACGAAGAAGGTGGTCAATTGACTGAAAAAGTTCGTAGAAAACCTTACTGTGTGGTACTTTTAGACGAGATCGAAAAAGCGCATCCGGACGTATTCAATATGATGCTTCAGGTTTTAGATGATGGTTATTTGACAGATAGTTTAGGTCGCAAAATCGACTTTAAAAACACTATCATTATCATGACATCTAACGTTGGAGCACGTCAGTTGAAAGATTTTGGACAAGGTGTAGGATTTGGAACTGCTGCGAAAGTAGCTCAGGCCGATGAAAACTCAAAAAGCATTATCGAAAATGCATTGAAAAAAACCTTCGCTCCTGAATTCTTAAACAGAATTGATGACGTAATCGTATTTAACGCATTAGAAAAAGGTGATATTGATTTGATTATCGAAATCGAACTTGCAAAACTATATTCTCGTATTGCTGAATTAGGATACAAGCTAAATCTTACTGATAAAGCCAAAGCATTTATTGCTGAAAAAGGTTTCGACAGACAATTTGGAGCAAGACCTCTAAAAAGAGCGATTCAGAAATACGTTGAAGATTTATTGGCAGAAGAAATCATAACTTCAAAAATACATTCAGGTGATGAAATCTTAATGGATTTAAAAGATGATTCTCAAGAACTTTCAGTAGAAATACACAAAGCAGAAGAGCCAACTAATCAATAAATTAGTTTACATCTATAACAAATTTAATTTACCCGTTACGTTTTCATAACATAACGGGTATTTTTTTTAGATAATTTACTATCTTTAGTAAAAGCAAATAGCTATTTTTGGCTATTAATCTCTATAAAAAACAAATAATAACGTATGCTTCAAAATAAAGTCATTTTAGGTAGCGAAGAATGGTGCTCATTTCCAGAACTAGGAATCCCGACAATCAAGGCTCGTGTCGATTCCGGTGCTAAAACTTCGGCAATGCACGCTATAAACATAGCTCCTTTTATAAAAAATGATGCCAATTGGGTGAAATTTGATATTAATCCAATTCAGAATAATATTAAAACCATCATCCATTGCGAAGCTCCGTTGGTTGATAAAAGAATTGTAAAAAGTTCAAGCGGTTTTAGAGAACACCGTTACGTTATCCAGACCAGCATTAAACTTGGCGATATCAAATGGCCAATAGAAATGACCCTGACCAACAGGGATTCAATGGGTTTTCGTATGCTTTTAGGACGTGAAGCCATGAGCGGACGTGTACTGGTTGATCCTGAAGAAAAATACATGTTAGGTCAGCCTACAACCGAAGCTTTAAAAGAATTATACCAAAACTCCGAAAAAGCAACTTCAGGTTTACGAATTGGACTTTTAGCCAGTAATCCTGAATTGTACAGCAATAAAAGAATCATGGAAGCAGGTGAAATGCGCGGTCATGAAATGCATTTTTTGAATATCAAAGAGTGCTACATGAAACTGGACGCTAAAACTCCTGAAATTCATTACCGCGGTGGAAAAATACTAAATCAGTTTGACGCTATTATTCCAAGAATTCGACCAAGTATTACTTTTTACGGATGTGCACTAACACGTCAGTTTGAAGCTTTGAAAGTTTTTGTTTTAAATTCGGCTACAGCCATAACACAATCGCGAGATAAGCTATACTCATTGCAATTGCTTTTGAATAACGGAATCGACATACCAACAACTGGTTTTGCCAACTCTCCTCTGGATACTGACAATTTAATTAAAATGGTTGGAGGATCACCTTTAATTGTAAAATTATTAGAAGGAACACAAGGTAAAGGTGTTGTTTTGGCAGAAACCAAAAAAGCCGCAGAAAGTGTTATCAATGCTTTTAAAAGTTTAAATGCCAATATATTGGTTCAGGAATTCATTAAAGAAGCAAACGGAAAAGATATTCGTTGTTTTGTAATCGACGGAAAAGTGGTTGCAGCTATTCAGCGTGAAGCTATGCCCGGAGAATTTAGAGCAAACATTCACCTTGGCGGAACTGCATCTATTATCAAAGTAACTGCCGAAGAGAAAAAAATTGCTATAAAAGCTGCAAAAGCAATGGATTTGAAGGTAGCAGGTGTTGATATTATTCGTTCTTCAAAAGGGCCATTATTACTTGAGGTAAACTCTTCTCCGGGACTTGAAGGAATCGAAGGGGCAACCAATAAAGATATTGCCGGCGAAATGATCAGAGCAATCGAGAAGAATTTTAAAATAGTTAGTTAGTTCACCCTAACTTAATATTATATATTTATTTTAGCAGCTTTGTCAAAGTTCAAAACTTTGACAAAGCTTTTTTTTATTATTTAAATCAAAAAAATGATGCTATACCCTTATCTGGATATTATTGCAAGAAGTATTGCTGTTTATTTTTTCATGACCATTGCATTGAGAATCTTTGGAAAAAAAGAACTTTCTCAACTGAATACGGCCGATATCATTCTGATTTTATTGATTAGTAACTCCGTTCAAAATGCAATGGTTGGGCCTGACACCAGTCTTTCAGGAGGTTTAATTGCTGCTCTGGCATTGTTTATCATTAATTACATTATCAAAAAGCTTACACATAAATACAAAGGTTTGAACAATTTATTATTAGACAAACCCGAAATCCTGATTCATAACGGAATAATAGATTTTAAAACTTTGAGTAAATTAGACATTTCGCACGAAGAATTAAAAGAAGCGGCACGTGAGCATGGTTTAGAACATTTGACGGATATAAAACTTGCTATGTTAGAAGTAGACGGTACTATTAGTATTATTTCTGAAGACAAAAAGAATATCAAACAAACACACTACAAACGTAAACACAATCATAAAAATCTACAGAAGTGAAATCATAAAGTTTTAATTAATTGATTTACAAACAATTAAAACTCTTTAATTAAAAACTTAGCTATATACTTTGTTATACTATGTATTTTGTTATACATTAGCAGAATGAACGAAACATTTGTAACAAACTGGAAATCGCAGGTAAAGAAAGGCACATTGACTTTCATTATCCTGAACGTGCTCAAAAATCATGAGTACTACGGTTATGAACTTATCGAACAAATAAGAAAACATACTGAAATAGAAATTGCCGAGGGAACGCTTTACCCTTTAATGAATCGCCTAAAAACCGAAGAATTGGTAGATTCAAAATGGGTAGAACAAGAAACCGGAATTCCCAGAAAGTATTATTCATTAACCGAAGCCGGAATAGAAACTCTAAGTCAGATGAATATTTACTGGGAGAATCTTGAAAAATCAATCAAAAAAATCATTCAATGAGAATAGAAGACATTAAATTCGAACAAAAAGCTTCGCAAAGGATTTATAGCGATTATATGAAGCGCATTAAAAAAGCAACAGCTTCGTTATCAAAAATTAGTCAGGATGATATTTATATGGAATTTAACAGCCATATTTTTGAAGCTATTCAACATAAAAATCAAGTAAACGAAATAGATTCACTTTTAGATATTATCGAAAAATTAGGAGCGCCAGAAGAGGTTTTAAAACCCCTTGTTGCCGATAAAAAATTAGAACAAGCCACAAGAACATTTAATCCTGTTCATGTTTTCAAAGCTTTGATCTTAAACTTTACCAATGGTATTTCGTATGTTTTTTTCTTTGTTTTGTACCTTTTCCTTTTTGGTTTTGTATTCCTGATTTTTGCAAAAATCTTCAATCCAAATCTTGTAGGCCTCCATATGAAAGATGATTCCTTTTCTATTTTTGTATTAGGAATAATGAGCCAGGAAGACAAAATTAAAAACCATACTCACGAAGTATTGGGCAACTGGTTTATTCCTGCAATGTTATTAGCAATCGTAATTTTCTATTTTCTTATCACCCTTTTATTAAAGTTCAAAAAATCAATTAATCAAAAATCATCATCATGAAAAAAATCATCAGCTGCTTGTTTGCTCTCGTTTTTACGAGCGCATTTTCTCAAACCTTCAATGCAAAAAAACTGGATAGTTTGTTTCTTCTTTTAGAGAAAAACAACAAATACATGGGAAGCATTGCCCTATCTGAAAACGGAAAAACAATTTATACAAAATCGATTGGTTTTGACGATGTTGCGACTTCAAAAAAATCAAGTATCAATACAAAGTACAGGATTGGTTCTATCTCTAAAACATTTACTGCAACGCTTATTTTTAAAGCGATCGAAGAAAATAAAATCACTTTAAATCAAACTATTGACAAATATTTTCCAACGGTAAAAAATGCAAAAACAATTACAATTAGTAATTTATTGAACCACAGAAGCGGTATACACGATTTTACAAACGACGATGATTACCTAACCTGGAACACTGAATATCAATCGAGATCTAAAATGATCGAACGAATTGCAGCCGGCGAAATTGCTTTTGAACCAAACACAAAAGGACAATACAGCAATTCTAACTATGTTTTATTATCTTTTGTATTAGAAGATATTTACAAGAAATCTTTCGGTGAAATTTTAAACCTAAAAATTGTTAATCCATTAAAATTAAAAAACACTTATTTAGGAAAAAAAACAAATATCGCGAACAACGAATGTTATTCGTATACAGCTGAGAATGGAAAATGGAAAAAAGAAAGCGAAACAGATATGTCTATTCCGCTTGGTGCCGGAGCAATTGCTTCTAACCCAACTGACTTAAACATCTTTTTTGAAAGTCTTTTTGCCGGAAAAATTATTTCAACAAATCATTTAAATCAAATGAAAACTGCACAAGATAAATTTGGAATGGGATTATTTGAATTTCCTTATTACGAAAAGAAAAACTACGGTCATACCGGCGGAATCGATGGTTTTAAATCTGTTGCAGGCTATTTCCCAAATGAAAAACTAGCTTTAGCCTTAACTTCAAACGGTTTGGATTACAACATTAATAACATCTTATTATGCACTTTAAACTCTTATTTTAATAAACCATTTACAATGCCGGTTTTTGGAAGCGTTGCTGTTAGTCCGGAAATTCTGGATTTGTATTCCGGAACCTATGGTAGCACACAAATTCCAATAAAAATAACGATCTCAAAAAAAGACAATACATTAATCGCACAAGCTACCGGACAACCTTCTTTTCCCTTAGAAGCCACAAGCACCAAAGTATTCAAATTTGATACTGCGGGTATTGTTCTTGAATTCAATTCTGAGAAAAAAGAAATGATTTTAAAACAAGGCGGACAAGAATTCTTGTTTACTAAATAGTAAATACACAATTACATGTTTAACAAAAAAAGCTAGTTTCAATAAGAAACTAGCTTTTTTTGTGATTTTTAAAAATGATATTTTACTTTCTATTACTCGCAATTTAAGAATCTGTAGTAATCTTTTTAATTGTCTTATTAGTCAACCCGAACGGTTTTAATCTATGATTTAGATTCACTAAAATATAATCTTTTTCTACAGGAAATTTTTCAGCTATCAATTTATAATGTTTCAAAAGCCTTTGATCTTCTACCCCATCTAACGCCTGCAAAGTAATATGAATAACTCTATTTGAATGATCCTTTAAACCAGCTATAAAAACATCAATATAATTACTTTTATTCTGTAATTGTCCCAGCGCATAATAAGCACTAATCCTTATATTTTCATTTTCATTAAAAGTAAACGGCACAATAATATCGCCATAATTAATATTCATTTCCTTTAATAAATAAGTACAAAAACTAAAGGTTTCGTCGTCGCTAATATTATCGGCATTTGATTTTATAACATCGAGCCAATCTGAACTTTTACCTTTTGCATACCAAAATACAAACTGAAAAACATCTAATAAACTTTCTTTTGAAAAATCAACCAAATAAGGAAAAGCTCTTTGGTAATCAAACTTTGTAAGGATTTGAAGTATTTTTTTCTGAATTGCTCCTGAACTTAATTTATATTCCGCTTCTAAAATATCAAGAGGTTCTAAAGCTATTTTTTCTTTCTTTAAAATCCCATTTAAACCTTCAATCTTGGTTTCATTATCATGCGCAGAAAAATATACTTCCAAAATATAAGTTACACTTCCTCCTAATGTATATTGAAATAAATCAGGTTCATTGATCATTATATTTTCAGGTATAATTTCGTCGAGCCAACGTTCGTACCAATCTAAAAAATTAGATTCAAAAGTAAAGAATGGCTTTTGTCGATCTAGATCAACATTCACAACCCGACCTTTAAATTCACCGTTTAAAACAAGCCCATAATAATATGTACAGCCTTGAGTACCAATAGGCAAAATCCCCGAATATATTTTTCCTGATTCCTCCTCAAAATCTTCATTAGAAATTTCATCATTTTCTTCAATATTTCTGGTCAGATCTTCCCAGAAATCGTCGCTCATATTAGGATATAGCTTACAATCTTCTTTTAAATATTTTTCAGGATTGGCATAAATGAATTCTTCCACATTTTTTCCCAAAGGAAATATTCCATAACCTGGTCCTGCTGCTGAATTTTGATATGATTTTCCGCCATTACCAATATGAAGTAAAAACGATTTATAAGAGTCCGGGAGACCAATATTGTAATCGCTTTCAAATTGCAAAACAGCATCAATTTCTGCCACTTCACCTACAACATATTTATGACTACTGGCAGCAAATACTTTTAAATCCTGATCTGTATTTTTTGCTATAACCAACTTCTTTTTTATTCTCTCTATTTGGCTTGAAGTTTTCTGATCTGTCATAATGCTTTTAAATTTGTGCCAAATATATTACTTTATAATAATTGAAAAAAGATGTTTTCAAAAACAAAAAAGCCGATTTCAAATTGAAATCGGCTTTTTATATGTGTTTTAAAATGCGATTTTCACATCTCACATTTTACAATAATCATTTTATTAAGATATAAATACACTTAAAATATAATATACCAAACCTGCTAATATAGCTGAGATTGGAATAGTCAGAATCCATGCCCAGATTAAACTTACTGTAACTCCCCAACGAACGGCAGAAACACGTTTTGTTAATCCAACCCCGATGATTGATCCTGTAATGGTATGTGTTGTACTTACCGGAATTTTTAAATGCTCTGTAAAATAAAGTGTCAAAGCACCGGCAGTTTCAGCAGCAACACCTTCAAACGAAGTTACTTTTGTGATTTTAGAACCCATTGTTTTTACAATTTTCCAACCACCACTTAAAGTTCCTGCAGCAATTGCAGAATAACATGCTAACGGAATCCATCCTGGCATCACTCCTTTTATACCTAAATCATCATTTGGCAATACAACATCTAACCATTCAGCCATATGAACACCCGGATTTGTATTGATATAAACTGCTACAGCAGCAGCAATAATACCCATTACTTTTTGAGAATCGTTTCCTCCGTGTCCTAAACTAAAAGCCGCAGAAGATAGTAATTGCATTTTCTTTAAAGCTGCATCTGCCTGATGTAGATTTAAACTACTAAAGATCAAACAAAAAGCACTTACCGTTAAAATAATAAAGGCCACTAAGAACCATTTAATATTATGCGGATCGAAAGCTACGCTCCAAAAATGAGAATCAAAACGAGGTTTTCCATGTTTAACAATCTCTTCATAAGGTACCATTAAAGTGCTCACAAACCAAACTGTAGCAATCATCAAAACCACTGTAAATATCTTAGGTCCAATAACTTTACGAGAAGCATTCAATAACCAGATCGAAATTAAATAAGAAGCTAATGCTCCTAAAAGCGGTGCCAAAACAATAAAAGCAATGATAATAAGAACCCCAGAAGGCATTCCGCCATCTTTTCCGGCCTTATACCAGCTTACGATTTGATACCAATATTGCGTAGTTCCGTCTTCACCAATATAACCTGAAAAACCATGTACAGCGATCGCATGAGCAACTGCTGCTCCGGCAAAACCACCAATTAAGGTATGAGAAGAACTGGAAGGAATACCCAACCACCAGGTCAATAAATTCCAGCAAATAGCTGCAATAACACCGGCAAGAATAACTACCAGGTTAATCTCCATAGTGTGCGCTGTTTTTGCAACAGTATCCGCAACACCAAATCCGAAAACCCAATAAGCCAGGAAGTTAAAAAATGCTGCCCAAAGAACCGCCTGAAAAGGCGTAAGAACCTTTGTAGCAACAACTGTTGCAATAGCATTTGCCGCATCATGAAAACCATTGATGTAATCAAAAATTAAGGCTAATACTATAATAATTATAAGTAGCGTCATAAATTATAACTTCAGAATGAAATAAATTGAATTTAAGAATGTTTTACTGAAATAGATTCTAGTATGTTCGCAACACTCTTACATTTATCTGTTGCTGATTCTAAAACAGATAACACTTCTTTATATTTAATAATATTTTTAGCGTCTGTTTCGTTTTCAAAAATTTCAAAAACTGCTTTATTATAAACGTTATCTGACTTGTTTTCCAGTTTATTAATTCTGGCACAAGCATCTTTTATGACTTTGAAATTCTTTAAATTTCTCAATTCTTTTACTGCACTATCAATATTTTGACAAGCTTCAAGATTGATTTCGGTCATTTTTCTGATCGATTTTGTAATCTTATCAACCTGATACAATCTCATTCTGCTTGCTGCTCCGTGCAAATAATCTGCAACGTTGTCAATAGAAGTAATCAATGTGTGAATATCCTCTCTGTCAAACGGAGTAATAAAGTTTCTACTCAATTCAAGATTGGTCTGACGTGTAATGTCTTCTCCTCTTTGCTCTAATTCGTCAATTTTCTGAAAAAGAACTTCTCTTTCTTTTAATGGAAGATTTACAGCTTCGTGTAAATTAGAAGCTAATTCAATTAAATTGCTTGAAGCCTCTTCAAAAAGTGGAAAGAATTTCTTGTCTTTCGGCACTAAAAATTGGAAAATACTGTTTATTGACATTTTTATATTTTTGATAGTGCAAAATTACTTCATTAATATTCTACAATGTTAAGCCATTGTTAACAAATCGTTTTCAATTTGGAAACTATCAAGGAATTCAACGGTTTTTTCGATGTCATAATGTAAGATTCTATCCTCCTTAACAAGTGGTACTACTTCCCTGTAACTACTCAAAAACATCTCGATAAAATCACTAGATTTCAATGGTTCTCTGTAAGCAATCGCTTGTGAAGCATTCAGTAATTCGATTGCCAAAATGCGCTCTAAATTATCTAAAACACGTAAGGCTTTTGTCGCTCCGTTTGCCCCCATACTTACGTGATCTTCTTGTCCGTTGCTTGATACAATACTGTCTACACTTGATGGAGTTGCCAATTGCTTGTTTTGACTAGCAATACTTGCGGCAGTATATTGCGGAATCATAAATCCTGAATTCAATCCCGGATTGTCTACCAAAAATGCCGGAAGATTGCGTAATCCTGAAATCAACTGATAGGTTCTTCTTTCAGAAATACTTCCTAATTCGGCCAAAGCAATTGCCATAAAATCTAAGGCTAAAGCCAAAGGTTGTCCGTGGAAATTTCCTCCAGAGATAATCTGATCTGCCTCAATAAATATATTTGGGTTATCGGTAACTGAATTAATTTCGGTTTTGAATACTTTTCGAACATAATCGATCGCATCTTTTGAAGCACCGTGAACTTGTGGCATACAACGGAAAGAATACGGATCCTGAACGTGTTTTTTCTCCTGAGCAATAATCTCGCTTCCTTCCAAAAACTCATTAATGCGTTGTGCTGTCACGATTTGCCCTTTGTGCGGACGTATATAGTGAATCAATTCATTAAAAGGTTCGCTTCTTCCATCAAAACCTTCCAAAGAAATTGTTCCGATTAAATCTGCCAAATAAGAATATTTGTAAGCTTTTATTAAAATGTGAGCTCCATAAGCACTCATAAATTGGGTTCCGTTCAACAAAGCCAAACCTTCTTTTGACTGTAAAACGATTGGTTCCCAGCCAAAATGTTTCAAAACTTCGGCAGAAGCCACTTTTTTGCCTTCAAATAAAACTTCTCCTTCTCCTAATAAAGGCAAAGACAAATGTGCCAAAGGTGCTAAATCGCCCGAAGCCCCAAGAGAACCCTGAGTATAAATAATAGGTAAAACATCATTATTATAAAAATCAACCAAACGATTTACGGTTTGCAACTGAATTCCGGAATGTCCGTAGCTTAAAGATTGAATTTTAAGCAACAACATCAACTTTACAATTGCAGCAGGAACTTCTTCTCCGGTTCCGCAAGCGTGTGACTTTACGAGATTTTCCTGAAGTTTGGATAAATTTTCATTAGAGATTTTTACATTACATAAAGATCCAAAGCCTGTATTGATACCATAAATAGGTTCAGAATGTGAAGCCATTTTTTTATCTAAATAATCACGACATTTTTGAACGTTTACTTTCGCTTCCTCTGATAATTCAAGTGTTTTCTGGTTCACTATGATTTCTTGTAAAGCTTCTAAGGTTAAGACTTCAGTACTTATATAATGGATTTCTCTCATGTTGTTTGTATTTTAAGACATCAAAATTCAGCAAATCAATATTAAAAAGCAACATTTGTTCATAATAATTAAATTTTATAGCATCTCGCCTCGTTTGCTTTATTTATTTCATAATGCTTATCGTACCAAAATCAGTTCTTTAATTATCACAAATGTCAATTTTGGGTTTTATCCAAAAAACACAAAAAAGACATTTCCTACTTAATATATAGGATAAAATCGTTGTTTTTTATCTGCTTTCTAATAAAATCAATACCCTAAAAACTTTAAAGCCTTTATAGAAAAAGCGTTAAATATATGAATAAGCCATATTTAGAGTTTTAATTTTAACAATTACTCAATATTAAAATGCTTACATTTGAATTATTGAAATATTCGCAAAAAGGATTTTCAGTTTTTTAACTTTTATAAAAAACTGTACTTTTGAAAAATCAAAATGAAAAGTAACAGCGCAAAATATCACTCTACAATGACAACTCTAACCGGGGTTGCAATTGCTGCTACAACAATTTCTACTACAACTACTACTACCCCTTAGGGGTATACATTTTACATATAATCCTTGGTTATCTATACTTTTTTCCTGAAAGAAGAAAGACGATGGGTACATAAAAAACATTTACAAAGAAAAAAAATAGTCGCAGTTTTCAGTTTCAGTTCACAGTTGATAACCTTTGAACTTTGTTACTCAAAATCTTTGCACCTTATTAAAAAACATCAAAATGAAAGTATTAAAATTTGGCGGAACTTCGGTTGCCAATGCTCAAAATATAAAACTCGTTCTCGAAATTATAAACCAGAATTCTAAACAAGATAAACTAGTAGTTGTTGTTTCAGCTTTAAGCAAAGTAACCGATTTATTGCAGTCAGCGGCAGCAAAAGCAGCAGCAAACGACGAAAGCTTTAGAGATATTGTTGCTGAAATCGAGAAAAAACACCTTGATACCTTAAAAGATCTTATTCCGGTAAGCGAACAAAGCAGTTTACTAAGTCACGTAAAAAGAATCATCAATCATCTTGAAACTTTATTAGATGGCTGTTTTTTATTGGGCGAATTATCTCCAAGAACTGCTGATACTATTTTAAGTTTCGGAGAATTACTTTCGTCTTACATTATCGCGCAGGCTTATCAGCAAATTGATAAGGATGTGGTTTACAAAGACAGTCGCGAACTGATTAAAACCAATAACAACTTTGGTAAAGCGGTTGTAAACTTTGAAGTTTCGAACCAATTGATTCAGGAATATTTTGGTGGAAATCAATCTCAAATCAATATTTTACCGGGTTTTATCTCTCAAACATCTGACGGAATTACTACAACTTTAGGTCGTGGAGGTTCTGATTATACTGCGGCCATAATTGCCGGAGCACTCAACGCATCACAACTAGAAATCTGGACTGACGTAAACGGAATGTTTACTGCCAACCCTAAAATTGTAAAACAAGCGCAGCCAATTGCAAATATCTCTTATCAGGAAGCGATGGAATTATCGCATTTTGGTGCCAAAGTGTTGTATCCGCCAACGATTCAGCCCGTTTTAAGAAAAAATATTCCCATTTTAATCAAAAATACTTTTGAGCCGGAAGCTGTAGGAACTTTAATTTCTAATCAGGTTTCATCAAAAGACACTGTTGTAAAAGGAATCAGCCATATCGATCATATTTCGTTAGTAACTCTTGAAGGTCCGGGAATGATTGGAGTTTCTGGTTCATCAAAACGTTTGTTCGAAGTATTGTCTCAGGAAAAAATCAATGTTATTTTTATCACTCAGGCTTCTTCTGAGCATTCGATTTGCATCGGAATTTTAAACTCTGATGCTGAAAATGCCGAAGCTGCGATCAACAAAGCTTTTGAAGTAGAAATTCTTCAAAACAAAATTGATCCTGCCATTGTAGAAAAAGACCTTTGTATTATTGCTCTTGTTGGAGAAAACATGAAGAATCACCAGGGTTTAAGCGGAAGAATGTTTAGTACTTTGGGTAAAAACAACGTAAATATTCGTGCCATTGCGCAAGGTGCATCTGAACGTAATATCTCGACTGTAATCAACGAAAGAGATGTTAAAAAAGCATTGAATACTTTGCACGAAAACTTCTTTGAAGAAAACACCAAACAGCTGAATTTATTTGTAATGGGAGTTGGAAATGTGGGTGAGAAATTCATCGAGCAAATTCACAATCAAAGAAAGTTTTTAAAAGAAAATTTAAAAATTAATGTTCGTGTAATTGCTTTATCAAATTCCCGAAAAATGCTTTTTGATGAGGACGGAATTTCTCTAAAAGACTGGAAATCGGCATTAGATAAAGGTGAACACGCTATTCCGACAGAATTTATCGCACGCGCCAAAGAACTGAATTTACGTAATAGTATTTTTGTGGATATTACAGCAAATGCAAGCGTTTCTGAAACTTACGAAAAATTCTTAAAGGAAAGTATTGCCGTTGTAACTTGTAATAAAATTGCCTGTTCATCTGCTTACGACAATTATAAAAAACTAAAAAGTTTATCACGCCAGTATAATGCGCCGTTTTTGTTTGAAACCAATGTTGGTGCGGGATTACCTATTATCGATACCGTAAAAAACTTAATTGCATCTGGTGATAAAGTGCACAAAATTCAGGCGGTTTTATCCGGAAGTTTGAACTTTATTTTCAACAATTTTGATAAGAACAATTCTTTTCACGATGTTGTAAAAGAAGCCGGAGTACAAGGTTTTACAGAGCCAGACCCAAAAATTGACTTAAGCGGAATTGACGTTGCACGTAAAATCCTGATTCTTATTCGCGAAAGCGGTTACGAAATGGATATTGATGCGATCGCCAACGAATCGTTTTTGCCTGCTGACTGTTTAGTAACAACAAACAACGAAGACTTTTTTGCCTCGTTAATCAAACATGCTGCTCATTTCGAAAAAATCTACGAAGAGGCTTTAGCCAAAGATTCAAGATTGAAATATGTAGCACAATTCGAAAACGGAAAAGCAAGCGTAGGATTACAATTTATCCCAAAAGATCATCCGTTTTACAATCTGGAAGGAAAAGACAATATCGTGCTTTTCTACACAGATCGTTACGTAGATCAGCCGTTATTGATCAAAGGCGCGGGAGCCGGAGCTGCGGTAACAGCATCAGGAATTTTTGCGGATGTAATTAGAATAGGAAACAATTAAAGTTGCTAAGGTTCTAAGATGCTAAGGTTCTGAGTTTTTTTTCTTAGTATCTTAGAAACTTAGAAGCTCAGAAGCTAAAAAAATAAACAGTTGCAAAGAAATCTTAGTCCCGAGGCTTCGGGATAGAACCTTAGCAACTCAGAACCTTTAAAAAAATGGAAATTAAACTATTTTGCCCGGCAACTATCGCGAATCTTTCGTGCGGATTTGACGTATTGGGACTTTGCTTAGACAATGCGGGTGATGAAATGATTGTTCGAAAAACAGAAGAAAAGGGAGTTCGCATCACCAAAATTGTGGGTGCCGATTTACCTATGGAAACCGAAAAAAATGTTTCAGGAGTTGCGGCAATTGCGATGCTTGAAGCTTATGAAATCCATTTTAATCCGATTGATTTTGGATTCGAAATTGAAATTTATAAAAACATCAAAGCCGGAAGCGGAATTGGAAGCAGCGCCGCAAGTTCTGCCGGTGCCGTTTTTGGGATTAATGAATTATTAGGCAAACCGTATTCGCGTAAAGATTTGGTGCAATTTGCCATGCAAGGCGAAAAATTAGCCAGCGGAAATGCTCATGCCGACAACGTTGCTCCTGCCCTTTTGGGAGGTTTTACTTTGGTAAGAAGTTATGCTCCGCTTGATATTATCCGAATTGACAGTCCTGAGGAATTATATGCAACGGTGGTTCATCCTCAAATTGAGTTGAAAACATCTGATGCGCGTTCGGTATTGAAACAAACCGTTTCTCTAAAAAGCGCCATCATGCAATGGGGAAATGTTGGTGGATTAATAGCAGGTTTATACACCAAAGATTACGATTTGATTGGAAGATCGCTTCATGATGAAATCGTTGAACCTTTAAGAAGTGTTTTGATTCCTGGTTTTGACCAAATCAAACAAACGGCTCTTGAAAACGGTGCTTTAGGTTCCGGGATTTCAGGTTCTGGTCCGTCGATTTTTGCTTTAAGCAGAGGAAAAAATACCGCCGACCAAATCGCCAAAGCCATGAGCGATGTTTACGAAAAAATGAATTTACCGTATGAAATTCACGTTTCGAAAATTAATCCTGATGGCGTAAGAATTATATAACACGAATTGCACGAATTTACACAAATTGGATTGTGAGATTGTTAATTTAAATAATTCCGTTTGTCAGGCTGAGCGAAGTCGAAGTCCCGTAAAGCATAGACGCAAATAAAAAACATAACGTTTGTCATTCCGAGGAACGAGGAATCTCCGCTAGTAACTCCGTAACGTGAGTCAATCTTTGTCGAGCTTCTCGCGGAGATTCCTCGTTCCTCGGAATGACAAAAAAAAAACCGAATAATAAATTATTAAAAAACAAAAAATATCACCACAAAGCGTTGCGATCTCTGCGTTTCAAAAGAAACAATTTCCTTGCGCTCTTTGCGGTTAAACAACAACAACCATTGGAATTTAAAAATTGAAAATTGATTACAGAAAAGTCTATTCTCTATACTCTATTCTCTTTTTTCTAAAATTTAAAATCTAAAAATCTAAAATTAAACCATGAAATACTATAGTTTAAACCATAATGCACCGGAAGTTTCTTTTAAAGAAGCTGTGATTCAAGGATTAGCGAGTGATAAAGGATTATATTTTCCTCAAACTATTACGCCATTAAATCCTGCATTTTTTAATGTAATCGAAAATCTAAGTCATAACGATATTGCTTTTGATGTGATTCAGCAATTTGTGGGCGATGAAATTCCTGAGGACAATTTAAGAGAAATTATAAAAGATACTTTATCTTTTGATTTTCCGGTTGTTGAGGTCGAAAACGGAATCTATTCGTTAGAGTTATTTCACGGACCTACAATGGCTTTTAAAGACGTTGGAGCGCGATTTATGTCACGTTGTCTGGCGTATTTTAATAAAGATAAAAAAGACAGTAAAAATACCGTTTTAGTAGCCACTTCGGGAGATACCGGCGGTGCTGTTGCAAGCGGATTTCTTGGCGTTGATGGTGTCGATGTTGTGATTTTATATCCGTCAGGAAAAGTGAGCGACATTCAGGAAAAACAATTGACTACTTTAGGAAAAAACATAAAAGCACTTGAAGTTGATGGCGTTTTTGACGATTGCCAGGATATGGTAAAAAAAGCGTTTTTAGATGAGACATTAGCGCATAAAAACCTGACTTCGGCGAATTCTATTAATATTGCGCGTTGGCTGCCGCAAATGTTCTATTTCTTCTTTGCTTACAAAGCGTTGAAAAGCCAAAACAAACTGTTAGTTTTCTCTTGTCCAAGCGGAAATTTTGGGAATATCTGCGCCGGAATTATGGCTAAGAAATTAGGTTTACCAATCGAACATTTCGTAGCGTCTACCAACGTAAATGACACCGTACCAAGATTCTTAGAAAGTGGGAAATACGATCCAAAACCTTCTAAAGCGACAATTTCGAACGCCATGGACGTTGGAAACCCAAGTAACTTTATCAGGATTCAGGAATTATACAATAATGATTTAAAAGCTTTCGAAAAAGATTTTTCATCTTACAGTTATACTGATGAAGAAACGCTTGAAGCTTTAAAAAACATTTATAAAACTGACGGTTACATCGCAGAACCACACGGCGCTGTTGGTTATTTAGGTTTGAAAAAAGAACTAGAAAAACACCCTAACGCAATTGGAGTTTTCTTAGAAACCGCACATCCTATTAAATTCCTTGACGTTGTTGAACCTGCTTTGGGAATTAAACTTCCTATTCCGGAGCAAATTGAGAGTGTTATTAATGAGGATAAAGTGAGTGTGAAGATTAAGACTTATGAGGAGTTGAAGGCTTTTCTGGGATAACTAATTTATACCACAATAAAAAAATCGGTTGAAATTTTATTTCAACCGATTTTTTTATCTAAATTCTCATATACGATTATTCTTGAACTATAAGAGAGATTAGATTGCCGTTTCAATCAGTCAATATAAAATTGAAAAAAAATTGGCAAGAAAAAATACATATATTTGAAAAACAAGAAAGTAAAATAATGTTTATCAATCCAAATTAAATTATAGAATTAAACTAAAAATTAATTTAGCTCAGCTACAAATTTCAACCTAATTTTAGAATATTCTATCAAAATTATATTAACAATGGAAACAAAACAATTTAAAAAACGAATAACCGAGATGACCAATTTCAATTGGTATAATTCTGTAGAAGTTAATATCACGTTTCCTGCACTTAACATAACTCAAAATTTTAAAGGTCTAGCTTCATTTCACAAATTTCTCGAAGAACAGATTCTTGGCTGGGATGAATTTGAGATTTTACCAAATGAATTTATTAATTCTAAAAACTTTTTTATATCCGCAAAACAAGAAATTGAAAATTTTGTTGAGTCGTATTCGACTGTTGAAGATGACACGTCTCTAGATAATTATTTAAGGAGTTTGGTTAGCAACATTAATCGTAGAAATACCGATATTTTTACTTACGATTCCCCTGAAATTGATTTTTTATTAAAAGTTTATAAATCTAATCAAACCACTTTTATTGGTGCTTTTACATATTTTATTGGTGATCTTAACCAAAATATAAACAACAAAAAAATTTTTGAAGGATATTTAGCTGCATATGAGTTTAAATCTAAAGAAAGTAAATTAACTGAAAGAGCAAACTCAGAAAAAACATCCCTTCAACAACTTAAAAATAGTTTTAAAAATCGATTACCTGAACTTGATAAGCAATTAGTAAATCATCTGAAAGATGGTTCAGATAAATATGATGAATATGTAAAAAGAATTGATGAGTTTCAAACAGATAAGGAAAAAACCTATTCAGATTGGTTTATTAACGCTAAAGGAGAGTTTGAAATCTTTGATAAAGATTCGAAGATAAAAGTTGAAGAATTAGAAAAAACATATAAAGAGAAATTAAAACTTGAAGGTCCAGCAACTTATTGGTCAGAAAGAGCTAAAAAATTAAGACGACAAGGATGGATTGCTCTTTCTTGTCTTATTATCTTAGTTTTAATGGTTTGTGATTCATTAAATGAACTACTATGGCGAACTCCAGAACAAATATTTACAAGCTATTTTAAAAGTGATCATAGCGCTGCAATCAGATGGTCAATTATATATGTAACATTAATTGCTTTTCTCGCTTTCTGTATAAAAGCAATTTCTAAAGTAATGTTTAGTTCTTTTCATTTAGCTAGAGATTCTGAAGAAAGACATACTTTAACTTATTTCTATCTCGCTCTGTTAAAAGAATCTGAAATTGACTCAGAGGAGAAAAAACTAATTATGCAATCATTATTTAGTAGAGCTGACACAGGTTTACTCAAGGAAGATTCCTCTCCTACTATGCCGAATGATTTGGTAGGGAAATTTTTTAGTGGAGGAAAATAGTGTTAAGTACAAAAAAGAATCATAATCAAGCTCACTCAGCGAAGTGTTACAATCACTGTGCGAAGTCTCCCGATTTCGTACCCGTCCCAATTAGTCACAAAGAAAGTTCTACGCAATTGGAATATAGGATATAGAAGCAGGTACGAAGTAGGTAGACTTCGCACAGCATTAGGTTTTCTATATAAAGCTTAAAAAGGATATAAATAATTTTTCGATTTTATGAAACGAAAGTTATGCAAAAATCTATTTTTCAAAATCATTTAATATCAAAATATGAAATGTACTTTCCGGTAGATACGGCTAATATTGGTTCTGACAGACGTTCTCTTTACGACGTTTTGACGAAAGCTGTTAAAAACGGCAAAATAACTGAAGTG